>JAUXOG010000137.1 GCA_030682385.1 Bacteroidota bacterium | reverse complement strand
GAAAGAGAATTAAAATTAAAAAATGCAGAAGTAAATAGAGCACAGTATTGGAACTCCATTAATCAAGCAGCTTAAATTATGATTTCTATTAACCAATTATTGTTTTATATTAATTGTAACTTTTCCCTTGAAGCATTACATAACAGAAGTATACCTTGGATGCAAAATATCTGAAGCAAATAAGAACTCTTTAATTGAGCTTTGTAAAAAACACATACCACACGCAAAAATATTCCAAGCAAAAAAAGACAGCAATAAATTTAAATTGAATTTTGATCAAGTGTAGTAAATTGAAAAGTGTGCCTAACATATCGTGGATCCTTACAAAATGAAAACAAATAAAAATATAAAGTTTAACACACAAACCCGCCAATCTTTATGGTGGGATAACTATTAGCTAGGGCGCATCACATTCTCAGGTAAGAAATGCAAACGATTGGAAAATGCAAGCTTTGTCAATTGGAAAAACCCCTCCTGAATAGATCTCATATTATACCAGACTTCATGTATGCCAGCCTTTTCGATAAGGACCACAAACTAAACAAATTTGCACCCGCTGATTACATTGAGGGTGACAAGCACATCTCAAGACCTTCTTCTGGTGAATATGAAAGTAACTTGTTATGCTCACAATGTGATAATGAAATAATTGGTCGTTACGAAACATACGCACGAAAAGCGTTGTATAGCAAAGTCGACGAAACTTCTGATCTTCCAGAATGTGAAAATTTCATTACAAACGGTGGACTTAAGTTCACGAAATGTAAAAATCTTCATTATAAAGAATTCAAATTGTTTTTACTTTCTATTTTATGGAGAGCAAGTATATCTAATAGAGATTTTTTCAAAGAAGTAAATCTTGGTCCTTATGAAGACACTATTCGGCAAATGATTCTTAGTGGTGATCCTAAACAAGAAGAAACCTTTCCTATTTTAATGATGACTTGGTTAAATGACAAATCTTTTGCCACCGATCTTGTTGGTCAACCCGGAATCAATAGAAAAGAAAATGGTATTCGTTACATATTTCCAATCGCGGGTGTGACATACATTTATCACATATCTCCAGTATCTTTAAAAAAAGATTTGAAAGAATTTATTTTGTCGTCAAAAAATGAAGCAACTTTGTTGCACATTCCAGAAGGAAAAAGTAAAGAATTCCTGATGACTTACTTCGGTGTAAATAAATCTTAATTTTGCTCTAACCAGTCCAATAGGCTTCCAATCGAATTTTCTCAATAATCCATCCCAAATTTTGTTTTATGAGCAATTATGCGTAATTTAAAGCATCAAAATGCGAGGAAGAATTGACATCTACTTATGTTTGACGATCAAAAAAATAAAATAATAAAAACTACAACATAAATAGAAATTCAATCTATGAACGAAACAACAACAACAGCGTTATATCTATTCTCTTCTTTAATACAAGCCGATGCCGCTATACTCGGCTTTGGTGCTATCTTTATAATATTCAAATTACAATCTTTATCAAGTCTCCGTGAACATGCTTTTAATTTATCAGAATCCTGGCAAGATGCTTATACCAATTATGCTAAAATATTAGCTACGACAAGCGAGAAATCTACAATAGTGAAAACGCTACAAGGCATATCCAAATATGAAAAACAGTTCAAACGCGAAGTTAATCAAGACAAATATTGGTATTTAATATTACTGCTTACTATACCTGAGAGAATTCTACGCATAAAGAAAATGATTAAAGTACCTCTAATAATTATTGGGACACACGCTTCACTAAGTGCAATATCTTTATGGTTAACACCGCAAATAATTAATTGGTGCAATTCTTTTTTCAATCCGGCTGTATTATTAATAATTGGCAGTTTTACATACGGTGTTTATCGGTCTGTAATGATTGCAATAAATCTTGTTTCAAAGAAAGATGAATTATCTTTAGAAAAGAACTGTCCTGAAATATTTAAGCTGTTAAAATATTGGGTGGTTCAATCGTAATACCTCACTTGCGTAGAGCTGTAGCTTTTATGGATGAGTTGAACGAGCAGTAATGGCACAACCTATTAACTGGGTTAGATTAGCTTCTAATTAAAATTTTTATTAAAATACTATGCGTAAAATATGAAAACAACAACTCAAAATAAATCTAATATTTTCCATATCCTCCTTTTAAATAAGGAAAAGATTTTAAACTATGGCGCTAGGCGGTTAGGTCTATTTGGCTCGTTTGTCCGTGGAGAGCAAAAAGAATCGAGCGACATTGATTTTCTGGTTGAGTTTATTCCGGGCAAAAAAACATACGATAATTTTATAAATCTAGTTTACTTTCTGGAAGAATTATTTGGTAAAGAAGTTGAGTTAGTAACACCTGAATCACTTAGTCCCTACCTAAAACCTTACATCGAGCGAGAAATAGAGTATGTCACTTTCACAAATTGAGTATTTGAAACACATCCTGGATGAAATCGAATATTTACTAAAACACTCAAAAGGATTATCTCTGGATGAATTTGTAAAGGATGAAACTCTACAGAGAGCATTTGTCCGAAGCTTGGAGATTATTGGCGAAGCGACTAAAAAATTGAGTTCAGAAATAAAAACCAAATATCCCGACGTTGAGTGGAAAGCCATTGCAGGTACAAGGGATAAGCTGATTCATGATTATTTTGGAGTTGATTTTGAGTTAGTGTGGGATATCGTTACTACAAAAATCCCTATCCTTAAAAAGCAAATTGGAGATATTCTTCATCGCGAAAAATAATTATAAACAGCCAATGAAACATCTTTGGGTATTATTTTTTCTCTTTTTAATTACAAATCACCACTCCCCTAAAATTAGCTCATTGGTGCTCATTCATTTCCACCACTCTCTACGAGACTGTAAGTCATAGAGTCGTTGACCAACACTCCATAAATCCAATCACCTTTTCTCCCCTTCCCCCCTTCACCGATTCATTTCTTAACCGGTTCAGTTACAAACTTCACATCCGAAACTACACGCACAACAGGATACAGGTTCATCTGGTTATCCCAATACGGCGAACGCTGGTAAAAGAAGTTCAATCGTGCTTGCGGACTTTTTGCAAATGTAGTATCACTTGTAATCTTCGACTCAAATTCCTTTTTCAACTCTGCATTCTCGGTTAATATTTCGCGGGCTAATTTTTCAAGGGCGTAAGCTTCGGCATATTCTTTTTGTTCAAAAATTGCATCGAAGAAACCCCAGAATGCTAAAGCATCGGGAGCTTCCGGTTCAAGTAAGTGAATTGCAACTTTGGCAAGCCGTTGATTAAGGCGAACCACAAAAGTTCCCACCGGATATTTCCGTTTCTCTGTAAATTTCTCAACACCATAACTTACAGGGTGCCTGCCTTCGTATGGCTTCTCTTGCCACTTGGCATTCGAGAAGCGGTAAACCTCGGCATCTACTTCGACCGGTTGTTTTAATCGTTCGACTTCGATTCCGTGGGTTTGCAATATATCTAAAACATTTGTCCATTGCTGTGGAATTAAATAAGCAACAGGCGGATCAACTGTAGCAGTAATTTTTGTTTTATTGAACCATGGAATTTTGATACTGAGCGGTTCGTTAGTCCAACGAATCCAATTTGTCCCCGATACATCACTCGACTCCACAATTGCCTGATAACCTAAAAAATTAATCGAGTCAGCTTCCGAATTCGTTTCAAAACGGATTGGGAATGGAGATGTTACTCCGCTGATAGTTTGCGTATCAGCATTACGAACTGCTTTTTTGAGTTGTCCATTATCGGTGTGAAAGTTTTCGAAAATTGTTAAAATAAAATGATACACTCCCTCGACACGAGTTTTGTAGTCCTTCATCATGTGAGTTTCGATAAGAAGTGCAGGGCGATTTTGAAGTGTTGGATAACCGTTTGAAAACCGTGGTGGTGCAACTCCGCCTTGAATCCCCTTTTCCAATTCCATGTTATTGCGGAACCAGACATAAG
>JAUXOG010000136.1 GCA_030682385.1 Bacteroidota bacterium | reverse complement strand
TTCCAAGTATAGCAACGTTCGGTTGAGCAATTATCGGAATTCCTATAATATTTCCAAACACACCATAGTTTGTGAATGTAAAAGAGGCGCCCTCAATATCTGAAGGGACTAATCTCTTACTTCGTGTGCGGAGAGCAAGGTCGTTGATTGCACGAGCCAACCCGATAAAATTTTTCTCATCTGCATTTTTTATTACCGGCACAATGAGTCCTTGCTCGGAAGCTACAGCCATACCTAAGTTGATAAATTTCTTAACAATAATTTTATCACCTTCCACAGAACTGTTTACGAGTGGAAAATCTTTCAGCGCCTTTACAACTGCAGCGGCAATAAAAGGAGTGTAAGTTAATTTGTAGCCCTCTGCCTTTTCGAAGTCCGCCGCATTAGCATCCCGGTATTTCACTATGTTCGTCATATCGCACTCTGATATTGCCTGCACGTGCGGCGATGTAGCAACACTGTTTACCATGTGGTGAGCCATTTTCTGAATAACGTTACTCATCTGCAAAATTTCATATTTCGGTGTCGGATATTTTGCAACCAACTCACCCGCATCAACAATTTTCATAGTGGTTTCAACACGCGGTGCGGCTGGTTTGGGAACTTCCTCTTTAACTACAGGGGGAGCTTTCCGAGTTTGTAAGTAATTCATAATGTCCTTTTTACTCACCCGCCCACCGATACCAGTTCCGGGAATGTTTTCCAATTCAACCATCGAAATTCCTTCTTCACGCGCGACAGTTAAAACAAGCGGTGAATAGAATCTACCGACCGATGGTTTCTCGACTTTTTCAATCGGCTTCGGTTCGATCTTTATTGCAGGTTCTACTTTTTCAACTGTAGGCGTTGGCGGTGGGACTTCGGCAGCGACCACAGCGCCTGCTTCGGTCTCTATTTCTGCAATCACTGTTTTAATTGCAATCGTCTCGGTTTCTTTAAATAATATTTTTGAAACGATTCCGCTGACTGGTGATGGAATTTCAGAATCCACTTTATCGGTACTGATTTCGAGTAACGTTTCATCTTTTTTAATTTTGTCGCCCACGTTTTTGTGCCATTTAACTATTGTGCCTTCGGTTAAACTTTCGCCCAACTGCGGCATTATAACTTCAACTTTTGCCATAACCTTTTCCTTTTCTTTATCTTGTTCAAAAATTCTAATTTCTAATATCTAAATTCTAAATAATTTTCCCGCCGGCGTGCCTTTGGCAAAATTTAAATATTCAAAATTATTTGTATTTGTTTCGAACTTAGAGTTTCGTATTTCGGATTTCAATTTAATATTCAGCTAACTTCTCAAGCGCATTAATAATATCTTGAGTTTGTGGAAGCATTGCATACTCAAGCTGCGGTGCATACGGAACCGGTGAATCTTTCGCTGCAACTCGCATTATCGGTGCGTCCAAATATTCAAACGCTTCGTTAGAAATAATTGCAGCCAGCTCCCCGCCGAATCCGCTGAACAAAGTGTCTTCATGAACGATAAGTGCTTTGCCCGTTTTCTTAACTGATTTTATAATTGCATCTTTATCGAGCGGGTTGAGTGTTCTTAAATCTATGACTTCTACATCAACACCTCGCTCTTCCAATTTTCGTGCTGCTTCAAGAGATCGCTGCACCATCATTCCATAAGTAATGATTGTAATATCTTCGCCAGCCCGTTTTACTTTTGCTAATCCGAAAGGAATTAAGTAATCGGCATCGGGTTCAGGTGCGGCTGCAAAACTTTGCCTATACATACCCTTGTGTTCAAGAAATATTACAGGGTCATCGCAGCGGCAGGCTGTTTTTAGTAAAGCTTTTGCATCTGCGGCGTTTGATGGAAACACAACGCGCAAACCGGGACTGTGTGTGAAGAACGACTCGATTGATTGACTATGATAAAGTCCGCCGTGAATATATCCGCCAACCGGAACACGAATTACTACAGGAGATGTCCAACTGTTGTTCGATCGGTATCGCATCATCGATAGCTCATCACGAATTTGCATAAAAGCGGGCCAGATGTAATCGCCGAATTGGATTTCAACAACCGGCTTCCATCCCCGCAATGCCAAACCGATTGCAGTGCCAACTATACTCGCTTCGGCTAACGGAGAATTGAAAACTCTGCCTTTACCAAACTTCGCCGTGAGTCCTTTAGTAACTGTAAATACTCCCCCTTTATCGCCGGCAACATCTTCGCCGTAAATTACCATTTTCGGATTTCTCTCTAACTCTTCAGCGAGTGCGTGGTTAATCGCATCCACCATCACAACATTAGGTCCGCTGAATTCTTTTTCATCTGTCAACTGACGAATTTGTTTGGATATAACCTCATTTGAAGAATAGACATAAAGCCCGACTGTCGATTCATCAGCTTGTTTTTGTGTTTCAGTCCAATCGGCAAGGTCATCTACTTCTTTTGTGATAGAATTTCTAATTTCTTGAATTTGTTCGCTGTTTAAAATTCCTTTTTCGATTAGATGAACCTCAAATTTTGGAATCGGATCGCGCACTTTATCTTTTTCAAGTTCTTCAGCCGAACGGTATTTTCGTTGATCATCGGATGAAGAGTGTGGTAGAAGACGGACTACATCCGATTCGATAAGTGCAGGTCCTTCGCCTCTTCTGGCTTTTGCAACTGCATCGACTGCCGCAGAATATACTTCGAAGAAATCGGTTCCATCCACAAAATATCTATTCAAACCTTTGAAACCTTCGGTTAGTGTGAATATTGAACCTGTCGCCATTTGTTCAGCAAGCGGAACTGAGATCGCATATTTATTATTTTGGATGTGAAAGATTACCGGAAATTTTTCGCGTGTCGACCAGTTTAACGCTTCCCAGAATTCACCTTCACTCGTAGTTCCTTCACCCGATGAAACATAAACTACTTCATCGGTTCCCTCTTTTACAGCACCCATTGCAGTTCCGACTGCCTGTAAAAACTGTGTGCCGGTGCAACTTGATTGAGAAGGGATTCTTAATTTTGTATTTCCCCAATGGCAGGGCATTGCTCTGCCGCCGGAACCGCCGGCTTCAGCCCGATGCAGGGCTTCCAGTAAAATTCCTTTCGGAGTTTCGCCGAATCCTAAATTAAATGCAATATCTCGATAATACGGAAAAGCCCAGTCGTGAGATGACTTCATTGCTTTTGCAATAGCAATCTGTGCCGCCTCGTGACCGGGGGCGCCGATGTGAAAAAATTGTTTCCCTTGTTTTAACAATGTTAACTGTTTCTCATCTAATTTTCTTGATAAAACCATCAACCTGTAAATTTCTTTCAATTCATCGTTAGATAAATTAGTTGCAGATTTTATTATGTCAATATTTTTTCTTGGAGACATTTATATATTCCTTTTCTTTCAATTGACGAATCTGTTCTGTTATTGATTTAATAAAATCTTCTTTTTCGAGTATCAATATATTAACTTCGAATACTTTTTCAAAGTTCGATATGATTGATTCATTAACTTCAGCGATGTCCACACTATGACCTAAAACTTGCTGAAGCGAGGTAACCCCTTTATGAAATATACCGCATGGAATGATGCGGTCAAAATATGATAAATCGGTGTTCACGTTAAAAGCAAATCCGTGCATCGTAATCCAGCGGCTGATTTTGACTCCGATAGCTGCAATTTTATTATTGCCAACCCAGACACCTGTCATACCATCGGAGCGCGTTCCGTGAATTTGAAAATCTTTCAGAGTTAAAATTAAAACTTCTTCGATATCGCGTAAGTATTTGTGTGTATCTAAATAGTAATTGTTTAAATCAAGAATCGGATAACCTACTATCTGACCGGGCCCGTGATAGGTAATATCGCCGCCGCGGTCAGTATAAAAAACTTCAGCGCCTGTAACCCGTAATTCGTCTTCACTCGCTAAAAGGTGATTTCCGTTTCCGCTTTTACCGATTGTATAAACGTGGTTGTGTTCGTTTAATAAAAGAATATCGGGAATTCTATTTTCAGCGCGAAACTCAAAAAGCTGTTTTTGCAAATCCCAAATGTTCTTGTAATCCGTACGTCTAAGATATGTTGATATAAGTTGTTTCATATATTTTAAAATCACCATAAAACTGTTAAAACAGTTAGTTTTATTATATTTGGTTTATTAACCCACGACTTAAGAGACTGTGTGATAATACCGAACTCACCCTAAATCCCCGCCTGCTTCAGCGAATTCGCAGAGGCGGGCAGGCCTCTCTTACGAAGAGAGGGACTTGCTGTATCTGAGTTCAATTCTCCCCTTCTCTTTTTAAGAGAAGGGGGCGGGCCTGCACGCCGAAGGGCGTTACTGCCCGCAGGCGGGGGATGAGTTCCTACAGTTATCACACGACCTGTTACCTGCCCGCAGCAGGCGGGAGTCGTGGGTTAGTAAATAAAAAATCTGTTTAAACCGTTTCAACGGTTTTCAATAGCGAAGTGGGTAAATATTATCAAAAAAATTATACCTACCTTCTACTTCTCATATAAGTATCGCTTCACCGAACGCATTCGCCGCTGCTTCCATCACTGCTTCCGAGAGTGTCGGATGTGCGTGAACTGTTTTGATTAACTCGTGAGCAGTCGTGTCCAATGTTTTTGCGACTCCGAGTTCTGCAATCATCTCAGTCGCATCGCTTCCTAAAATATGTGCACCTAAAAGTCCGCCGTATTTTGCATCGAAGATTAACTTGACCAATCCGTCGGTTTCTCCGATTGCACGTGCTTTGCCGCTCGCGGCAAAAGGGAAACGACCGATTTTTAATTCATAACCTTGCGCGACGGCTTTATCTTCAGTCAAACCAATGCTTGCAACTTGCGGCTGGCAATATGTGCAGCCGGGTATATTTTCGTAATCCACAACTGGCGGTTTTTTTCCTGCAATTGCTTCAATACAAGTGATTCCTTCAGCCGAAGCAACGTGAGCAAGCAGCGGTGGACCAATTATATCACCGATAGCGTAAATACCATCGACGTTGGTTTTGTAATATTCATCTACTTTAATAAAGCTCTTTTCATATTTAATTCCGATTTCATCCAAGCCGATATTCTCGATATTACCTTGAACACCGATCGCCATCAGGGTAACATCGCCTTCGATTTCTTTCGATCCATCTCTTGTTGAAACCGAAAGTCTTACGTTATCGCCTACAATAACTTTTTCTACTTTTGTCTCGGTTAAAATTTCTATTCCGGCTTTCTTCAAGTTGCTTTCTAAAAGTTTTGTAATTTCCTTATCTTCGATCGGAAGGATACTCGGCATCATCTCAACGAGAGTTACTTTAGTCCCGAAAGTATTATAAAAATATGCAAACTCAACCCCTATAGCCCCGGCGCCGATAATCAGCATCGACTTTGGCGGTTCTTGCAATATCATCGCTTCGGAACTGGAAATAATTTTCTTACGGTCGATCTCAACTCCCGGAATTGAATGCGGTCGCGCACCGGTTGCAATTATGATATGTTTCGAGTTTATCGTTTCTACCGGTTTGCCCTCTTTGCTGACTTCAATTTTCCCTTTGCCGATAATCTTACCATATCCTGAAATCAAATCTATCTTATGTTTTTTAAAAAGATACTCTACACCTTTCGAGTTACGTAGTGCAACATCGCGGCTGCGTTTGATTATTTTTTTAAAATCGAATTGCAGATTCTCATAACTAATCCCAAATTCGTTAGCGTGTTTAAAATGATTGTAGATTTCAGCATTCTTCAGGAGTGCTTTTGTTGGTATGCAGCCCCAGTTTAGGCATACGCCGCCTAATTTATTTTTTTCTATTACTACAGTTTTCAAACCTAATTGTGCAGCGCGGATTGCAGCAACATAACCACCCGGTCCTCCACCAATTATTGCAATATCGTATTGTTTATTTTCCATATGTTCTCATTATGATGTTTTCCGAAAGAAATTGTTACAAACTTTAGAAAATATATGAAACGGGGGTTTGAAAAGCAAAGAGGGATATTTAATCGGTAAAAAGTAAAATGGGAGAGGAATTACGAATATCGAATAGCGAATAATGAATACAGAACACAGATAGGTGAACTAATCCTACAAAGCCACTACTTCTTTTTGCTTCTCTCAATATTTCTTTTATATTGTATGCAAATTCTCAAGTATTAATTCAAAACTTTAATCATTAATTCTAACACCATAAGGAAACCTATTATGGCAGAAGCTGCAACTAAACCAAAACAAACATTCACGCAAACACTCAAAACTTTTCCAAAAGTTTATTGGGTCGTAATCGTGATGGAATTTTTTGAACGCGGCTCTTACTACGGAATGATGAGCATACTTTCCGTTTATATGACTGATCAATTATTATTCAGTAAGGAGAGTGTCGGCGTTATAAAAAGCACTATCCAACCGCTGCTCTATATTTTACCTATACTCGCCGGAGCGATTGGAGATAGGTTCGGCTACCGCAGAACGCTTATTTTTGCATTTTCATTTTTAGGATTAGGATACTTCCTTGTCAGTCAGTCAACTGATTATGCACTCGTTTTTGCGAGCTTAGTGATTATGGGAATCGGAGCGGGCGCTTTTAAACCGATGATATCCGGAACGATTGCGCGCACTACTACGGAACAAAACAGCACACTCGGCTTCGGAATATTTTACTGGTCAATTAACTTCGGGGCATTTTTATTCCCGCTAATCCTCGTACCGTATATTAAAAACGCATTCGGCTGGGAATACGTTATGGTCGCTTCTGCTATTTTCACTACTTTGATGTTAATTCCCACTTTCTTCATCTACAAAGAGCCGCCCAAACCTGCAAGCACTAAAACTCTTCCTGAAGTTCTCAAAGGTATGATAATGGTCTTGACAGACGTAAAGTTTATAGGATTGATTGTTATCTATTCCGGTTTCTGGATTCTCTATTTTCAAATGTTCGATTCCGTTTTGTGGTATGTAAAAGATTATGTCGATGCTACAGCATTGAATAATTTTGTCAATTCAACTTTTGCTGCAATCGGAATTAATTTGAACTGGCGGTTTGATGTCGAACACGTAACCGTAATAAATGCCGGCACTATTATTTTCCTGCAAATGGTGGTTTCCAATATTGTTAAGAACACAAAGGCGTTGCCAACAATGATTGTGGGTATTACGATGGGAACTATCGGAATGGCAATCCTCGCGATCTCAGCGAACATCTGGGTATTCATTGCTGGTATTACAATATTTTCGATAGGTGAAATGACTGCGCATCCCAAATTCATCAGTTATGTTGGATTAATTGCACCGCCTGATAAGAAAGCGACTTATTTAGGATATGCGTTTTTGTATGGTGTGATTGGATCATCAATCGGCGGGATTTTAGGTGCAAATATGTATGTTCATTTTGTAGATAATTTGAAAGACCCGCAGACGCTCTGGATATTATTCAGTTTAATTGGTGTTGCAACTATTATCGGATTGTTATTTTACAATAAATTCGTTGCACCTAAATTAGGGCATAGTCATTAAGACTTAAATTCAAAATTTAAAGCACGAAATTCTAAATCCCCTTTGTTGAAAGATGAAGGGGATTTTTTTTTATAGCTTATCACTCCATCATTCCATTATTTCATTTATCCATTTATCCAAAAATCCATCTCTCCCTTTTCCCCGCATCACCGCTTCCCCACTTCCTAAAGCAAACTACCAATTGCCTACTGCCAACTGGGTACCTCCTTCAACTCCGCATTTGACTTCTTCACAAAAAAGCCTTATCTTTATTTAGAATAATTCTAAATAAGAAAATGAGCAATAATTCAACTTTCGACATACTGAAGAAATACATAAAGGAAAAGAAACTCCGTTCCACACCTGAACGCGAGCGTATTTTGAACGAAGTTATGAAACTCGACCGCCATTTTACCGCAGAAGATTTATTCGGGATATTAAAAAAAAGGAAGGAAAAATTTGTATTAGCCACTATCTATAACACACTCGACCTTTTCGTTTCAGCAGGAATTCTCACAAAATATCGTTTAGGAGCCGAGCGCTCGTATTACGAGAGAGCCATAGACAAGCCGGGACATCACCACCTGATTTGTTTAGATTGCGGAAATATAATCGAGTTTGTCGCTGATACATTATCCGATTATGAATTGAAAATAGCAAAACAGAATAACTTCCACGTCCAAAATTCAACCCATCAAATTTTTGGCATTTGTAATAATTGCCAACCAGCCCGTCCTGCCCAACGGTCAAGCGGGCGTTCTGGCGGGCAGGAAAATTAAGTATGACCCCGAAAAGCCATATCCCTCTTTCAAAAGTAAAAAAAGGCAGCATAGTCAGGATTATCACTCTCCCCGATGGTTTAGCACGAACCCAATTAATTCGTTTTGGAATTGTTGAAGGCGACTTAGTAAAGTGCTTGGAACACCTTCCCGGTGGTACAATAGTTATACAAAAGAAACGGCAGGAAATTGCACTCGGGTCAAAACTCTCCCACAAAATAATTGTAATCATAAATTAAAATGCCGACTAACGAAATTAATCATCTCGAGCATCATACACACATCGAAAAATCTCCAATCATTTCCGACAGTGTAAATCCAAAATTAGTTCTTGTCGGTAATCCAAACGTCGGCAAGTCGGTTGTCTTCAACTATCTCAGCGGTATTTATGTAGATGTATCAAATTTTCCCGGAACTACTGTCGAAATCACCAAAGGTAAATATCTTCATTATGAAGTTTACGACACACCCGGCATTTACGGTGTGTCCTCCTTCAACGACGAAGAACGGGTTGCCCGCGATATAATACTCGAAGCCGATATCATAATCAACATTGTGGATGGTGTGCACATCGAGCGCGATTTGTTCCTGACTCAACAGTTAATCGATATGGGCAAACGAATCGTGGTAGTAATCAATTTTATGGATGAAATTAAAAAGCACCACATCAAGATAGATATTGCACAACTCGAAAAATCATTAGGCGTTCCTATCGTTACAACCACAGCGATTAAAAAAGAAGGTTTAAAAGAACTCGAACAACTCATCGACAAAGCGCGGCAAGGGGGGCAAAACAAAGACCTGCACTTGAAGCTGCATAATATGCTGAACTCTGTCGGTTCACAAGCTGAAGCGTTGCTTGTTTTAGAAGGAGATGATTATACAGCAAACAAACACGGAATAAAACCTTTAGACCAACGCGAACAATTATACATCGATAGACGCAATCGTGTTAACAATATTGTAAATCAAGTTATCGAAGAAGCGTCAGTCAGAAAACATATTACTTCGTTAATCGGTCGCTGGTCGCTCAACACTATAACTGGAATTCCAATTCTTCTCGGTGTTTTATATATCGCATATCTTTTCATTGGGAAACTTGTTGCACAGGATTTAGTAGGTTTTACCGAATCATATTTCGGAAATGAACTTTGGGAAACTTGGATTCGCTTCGCTGTTTCTGATTTCATCACTCCAACCTCCTTCTTGGGAACTGTCTTGATTGGCGAGTTCGGCGTTCTTACAATGACTGTTACTTACTTATTGTTTCTCTTGTTTCCGCTTGTGTTTGCTTTTTACATTACACTTTCGTTTTTGGAAGATACAGGATATCTGCCCCGACTTGCCACGATGGTTGATAGAAGTATGAATTTTTTAGGATTGAATGGACGAGCAATTATCCCGATGATATTAGGTTTCGGATGCGTTTCAGCCGCTACAATCACTACTCGTTTACTCGCGAGCGAACGTGAGAAAACTATTGCAACTGCAATTCTTCAATTTGCAATTCCCTGCTCGGCTCAGCTTGCGGTAATAACAGCACTTTTGATGGGAGCCGGATTCAAAGCTCTATTGATTTATGTCTTTGTAATCGTTTTGGTGTTCATTGCTATCGGAACGATATTGAACAAAATATTGAAAGGTGAATCAACTCCTTTATTAATCGACCTGCCGCCTATACGCGTTCCAAGAATGAATAATGTTTTACAAAAAACAACTGTGAGAACTTTTTCGTTTATGAAGGAAGCCACACCTTGGTTCTTTTTCGGCGCCGCAGTTATCGGCACGATGGAAGCAACCGGGCTCCTGCAAGTTTGGCAAAAAGCACTCTCACCTTTTACAGAACATTGGTTGAAACTCCCTCCAGAAGCTACTACAGCATTTGTGATGGGACTCGTTCGCCGCGACTTCGGAGCGGCAGGATTGTATGATATCGCAATGGATCCGATGCAAACTGTTGTTGCATTAGTTACAATTACACTCTTTGTTCCGTGTATTACTTCGATTTTAATAATGTATAAAGAGCGCGGTTGGAAGACTGCTACGATAATCTGGATTGGAACTTGGATTGGTTCGTTCACAATCGGTGGTATCGTTGCTCAAATAATTGTATAACGATATGATACAATCATTAACTGAAAAATTAAAAACAGAAACCCGCAGTTGTTCAACATGTAAGTTTGTTATCGAAAACCCTTTCGTAGAAAAATGCCCGCGATGTTCTACTGAATTACAAAAACTTGATGTTGGCTGTTCAGGTTGCCAACATAAATCTCAATGTTCATTTTCGTATATGAAAAAATAAAAACTTTGGTATATAACAACTTATGTATAGATTTTTCAACTCGGATTGGTTTCAACAAGATGATGCCCAATTTGTTGGTATCAACAGGATTCACTTACTCACTCTATCTAAAAAAAGGAAAATCAAATGTTAAAATTAATATTAAACTTACTTACATTACTTCTTTTAATTTCTTCTAACGTAATTGCACAAGAACCAACTACGAGCATCGGAGGTTATGGCGAACTTCACATAAATGTTCCTGAAGGTTCGGGGAAAAAAGAAGCCGATTTCCACCGCTTTATAATTTATTTAAGCCACAATTTCAACGAGAAGTGGTCGCTAATGTCTGAACTTGAAATCGAACACGCCGGCAAGGAAGTAGAATTAGAACAGGCATATTTAGAATATCGCCATTCGAAAGCATTTGGAATTCGTGCGGGTGTGCTGCTGCAGCCGCTTGGCATTATCAATCAATACCACGAACCACCAATGTTTTTTGGCGTTGAACGCCCCAATTTTGAAAAAAGTATAATTCCAACCACTTGGTGGGAAAACGGAATTGGAGTTTTTGGTCATATTACTGATGAGGTAAATTATACTGCACAAATAACTTCTGGTCTTCGCGCTGATGGTTTTACTGCAAAAGACGGGATACGCGGTGGAAGACAGAAAGCAATCGAGAGTTTTTCTGAAAATCCCTCTTTCATCGGAAATATAAACTACACTCCGATGCCTGAATTAAAAATCGGCGGCGGGGTGTTCTTTGGAAACTCAGTTCCGGCAAACGACAAACGTTCTGGTAAAATAGACGCAGACGGTTTTGTAAGTTTGGGCGTTGGGCATTTACAATACAAACTCAACCAATTTGAATTCAAAGCCGAGTATGCTTTCGTGAACATCGCAGATGCAGATAAAATAAACCGTGTATACCCGACAATCACGGAAAAAACCGTTAATCAAAAGATAGTAAATATCAGCGGCGATACTCTGACAATTCCTACAATTCAAAAAACATCTACGCAAAAAAATATTGCAAGTATGATGAACGGATTCCTGATTGAGGGGGCATACAATTTCCTGCCTTGTTTAGTCGAAACATCAGAAGAACTTTGGGCATTCGCTCGTTTGGAAAAATACGACACACAAGCAGAGATGCCTGCCGGTTTCGTTGCCGATAATAAATATAACCGCACCGAAATTACTTTTGGTTTGAGTTATAAACCGGTTTACAATGCCGTAGTGAAAGCCGATTTGCAAATGTTCGGTAACGAGAAAGATGGTTTCAGTAATAATCTCAAACAATTTAATTTCGGAATCGGATATTATTTTTTTTAAATGAAATTTTCAATCCAAATATTTTTAGCGTTCCTGGCTTGGGGGGTAGTTTATCCCCAAGCCAAACTTTTCGATAAAGCCGCTGCATCCCTAAAAACTTATTTCGGGGATTCAGTTGAAGTCGTATCACACGTATTTAGATTTTCTGAAGAAGAAAAATTAAAACTACAGCAGGTTCAGAAGTCCAAAACTAATATCGATACTATCAATTTGCTTATATGCACAAGTGCCGGAATAAGATTAGGATATGGAGTAGTAGATAATGTGAAAGGAAAATCGCAGCCGATAAGTTATCTAACTGTAATTGATACTTTAGGAGATGTTGTTGATGTGAATATACTCGTTTACCGTGAATCGCACGGGGGTGAGGTCCAGAACGAAAGTTTCCGCCGGCAATTTCGTGGGAAAAACTATCGGAGTAAAATTGAAATCGGTAAAGATATTAAAGGGATAAGCGGCGCCACAATTTCTTCGCGTTCTGTTACAGACGGCGTGAAGAAAATTATGAGTATTTTTGAAATTATCAAACCATCTTTGAGCAAATAACAATGCCCACCAATTTTTCTCTAAGACAATCAGATTTTAATCTGAAAATTTTGATTACAGCTTTCCTGATTCTTCTAACATCCGGATATGGTATCGGATTGCTTTTGGTTGAGCATAAGACAGCACTCACGCCAAGCGGCATTACTGAAGAATACCAAGGCACAAAGGGAGATTCGCAAGCCGATGTTATCAAATATCCTCGAAGTAAGAACGAGTTGTTCATATTGTTGCATAATCACATAATATCGCTTTCGCTCATTTTTTTTATCATCGGATTTATATTTTATTTCAGCTCATTAGTATCGAATCGACTCAAAACTTTTTTAATACTTGAGCCGTTCATCAGCATAGCGATTACATTTTCTGGAATCTGGCTTTTGTGGGAAACATCCGAATTGTTCTCGTGGCTTGTTTTGGTATCCGGAATTTTAATGGGTTTATCATATGCAGCGATGGTTCTTTTAATACTCATTGAATTATGGATTCCAAAAACAAAATAAATATTTTTAACAGACGGGATTTTCTGAAGTTAAGCGGTATTATTTTAGCGGGTAAATTAATCCTTCCTTCTAAAATATTTCCAATAATGAAACAGCCGCATAAGGTTTTGCGGTCAACATTTACAATGGGTAGCATTGTTACAGTGGAAGCATACTGTGATGATAAAGTATTGTGTAACCTTGCAATCGATGAAGCATTCGACGAAATGAAAACCGTTGAAAGATTGATGAGTGTATTCGATGCTTCAAGTCAAGTTTCGCTCATTAATAAGCTCGCTTACAGAGAAGCAGTTAAAGTTGACGGACGGATAATCGAGATAATGAAGTATACACAAGAAATTTCACAACGAACAGGTGGCTATTTCGATATAACCGTTGAACCGTTGATGAAACTTTACGGTTTCAGAAGTGATGATGAGATTAAAGAAATGCCATCCGACAAAAAGTTACAGGAAGGCCTTTCCGCTGTTGGAATGGAAAACATAGTAATTAATGAAAATGAATCATCTGTTTTCCTGAGCAATTCCAAAACTAAAATTGATTTGGGTGGAATTGCAGTTGGTTATGCAATTGATAAAGCAGTTTCAATTTTAAAATCGCACGGAATTGAATCGGCATTGATCAATCACAGCGGCGATATTTACGCAATCGGTTCCCCACCGGATGGAACCTCCTGGAATATCGGCATCATTGATCAGGCAAATCAAAGCGAAATAGTTGCTACTATAAATCTAAAAGATGAGGCGCTTGCTACATCGGGCAATTATAGTAACTTCGTAATGATAGATGAAAGTAGGGTGGGACACATTTTGAATCCCAAAAAAGGGAAGCTTGACGAAATATTTTTAAATATTTCAATAACAGCCCAAAGTATTGTTGAAGCCGATGCTCTTACTACGGGACTCTTTGTTTTTGATATTGAAAAAGCCAATTCTTTTTTAAAGTTAAACGAAAATCTGAAATACATTGCGGTTTTGAGGAATGGTAATATCGTAAAGAATTATTAACATTTCGCAATACCAAAAAAATATCTCTTGACTATTATCTAAATTTATTTTATAATTGCATCAACCTTTTTAAAAAAAAATTATGAGCGAAGATAAAGCATCAATCGTAACAGAAACAGAAGTTTATGAAGCACTCAGAGAATGCTACGATCCGGAAATTCCGGTGAACGTCGTTGACTTAGGTTTGATTTACGATGTGAAAATAATAGATGATTGGGTTGGTATTAAAATGTCGTTAACTGCACCGGGATGTCCTGCACACACGTGGATTTCTCAAAACATCCGCAACCGGATATTGCAAATGCCCGGGATTAAAGACGCCGATGTCAGGATTGTTTGGGAACCTTTATGGAACCCCAGTTTAATGTCAGAAGAAGCTAAGAAAATTTTAGGAATGCCTTAATCTAAATACAAGCCCGATGGATCCCATTTTTATGGGTGGGGATACGCCACCGCCTCCCGGCTATCCTTTAACAATTCGTCGGGCTTCCCCTTTTTTACACTTTGAATCTGAAAAATACAACATCCCCGTCCTCAATTGAATAATCCTTGCCGTGAATGTGTAGTAGCCCTTTTTCTCTTAATGCCGCATCAGACCCAACGGCAATTAATTCTTTCAACTTTATTACTTCTGCTTTAATAAAACCTTTTTCAAAATCGGTGTGAATTTTTCCGGCAGCTTTTGGCGCTTTTGTCCCCTTCTTAACTGTCCACGCACGCAACTCCTTTTCGTTGTGTGTGTAGAAAGTAATTAGATCCAACAACCAATATCCTTCCTTGATTACTTTATCCAAACTTGATTCAGAGATACCTAAATCTTTTAAAAACTTTTCGCGTTCATCATAATTGATATCAGCGATTTCAGCCTCCATTTCGCCGTCAACGACCATTACTTTTGATCCGCGATGTACTGCCAACTGTTCTACAATTTTGACAAAGTCATTACCTTTTGTTAATCCCTCTTCATCAACATTCGCAATAAACATAACCGGTTTTGCCGTTAATAGATGAAGATGACATGCAAGCTCTTTTTCTTCATCATCCAAATTTAACATTCTTGCAAGTTTGCCTTCACCCAAATGATTTTTTAATTTCTGACAGACTTCGATTCCGTGCCTGACTTTTTTATCTCCCGATTTTGATTGACGTTCTAACTCTTGAAGATTTTTCTGAATAGTTTCGATATCTTTCAATATCAATTCTGTTTCAACAATTTCGATATCTCTTTTGGGATCGATACTTCCGTAGGTGTGAACAACATTTTCGTTTTCATAGCACCGCACAACGTGCGCAATGGCATCGACCTCACGGATATGAGCAAGAAATTGATTTCCTAATCCCTCTCCCTTGTTTGCTCCTTTAACTAATCCCGCTATATCTACAAACTCGATGGTGGTTGGAATAACATTAGGTGGTTTAAAGATTTTTACAAGGATAGTTAATCGCTCATCGGGGACAGTAACAACACCTGAGTGCGGTTCCTTTGTGGTGAATGGAAAATTTCCAACTACCGAATTAGCTGAAGTAATTGCATTAAAGATTGTTGACTTTCCTACGTTCGGTAATCCGACTATTCCACAATTAAAGCCCATATTTATTTTCCGGGTTGGAAGTTTTGCACTTCCTCTAAAATTGTACTGACGATTTCGTCTTCTTTAATTTTTTTAATCATCTCCCCTTTCCGATATAAAATTGCAACACCTTTTCCTGCGGCAATTCCGATGTCGGCTTCGCTCGCCTCGCCGGGACCGTTAACCACACAACCTAACACAGCTATTTTGATTGGCTTCTTTACGCCTGCTAATTTTTCTTCAAGTTGTTTAACGATGCTGAATAAATCAACTTCCAAACGTCCACAAGTGGGGCAGGCAATCAGCTCAACATTTCGAGACGCCAAACTTAATGAGCGGAGAATTTCTTTTCCAACTTCAATCTCTTTGACGGGATCGTCTGTAAGAGAAACACGAATCGTATCTCCAATCCCTTCGGCTAATAAAGTTCCAATTCCTACAGCCGATTTTATTGTTCCAATTTTTGTTGTGCCAGCTTCTGTAACACCCAAATGAAGCGGTATATCAGTCTTTGCAGAAATCAACCTGTAAGCTTCTATCATCAACTTCACGTCTGTCGATTTAACAGATATAACTAAATCCTTGAAGTTGAACTCGTCACAAATTTCAACATGTCGCATTGCGCTCTCGAACAATGCTTCAGCAGTCGGGTAACCGAATTTATTCAAAATATCTTCTTCAAGCGAGCCTGAGTTAACTCCGATGCGTATCGGAATTCCTTTTTCGGCTGCAGCTTCCAAAACTTGTTTTATTCTATCCTTCGATCCAATATTTCCGGGATTGATGCGAACTTTTGCAACCCCCGCTTCAATAGCTTGCAAAGCAAACACATGGTTGAAATGAATATCAGCAACTACGGGTATCGGGGATTTCATTACAATCTTCGGCATTGCCTCGGCTGCTTCTTTATCGTTGACTGTAACACGGATAATATCGCAGCCGGCTTCCGTTGCATCAATGATTTGTTGGACAGTAGCATTAACATCGCCCGTTTTAGTTTTCGTCATCGTTTGCACCGAGATTGGTGCGTTGCCGCCAACAAGCACGCCGCCGACATTCACTTGCCGTGTGTGTCTGCGAATTCCAACTTTGTATGTAGGATGAATTTTTAGTTCCGAAGAGGGCATGGATATTTATGATTTATGAATTATGAATTATGAATTTCGATTTATTTCAATTTCTTACTTGCTTCAAAAAGGGTTTGTTTTTCTTTTTCAGAAAGATTTTGATAACCTTCTTTACTTATCTTATCGAGAATTTCATCAACCCTTTGTTGTAGTGCATCCTGGTTTTCTTCAATATCAAAAAATTTAGCATCGCTGATTGTATCAGGACCTTTTTTTGTTGCGGTTGTATATCTTCCCGGCTTTTGATAAATGCTGATGAACTTTTCCCAAAAGCTAATTAGTTTGTATCTTTTTGAATCTATTATGATGAGAATGAAGCCAACAGCAGCACCACCTAAATGAGCAAAATGTGCGATGCCGTCTTGCGTACCGGTTATTCCTGCATATAACTCAACCGCCATGAATATCATCACAAAGTATTTTGCTTTAATTGGGATGAAAAAATAGAGAAAAATCGGGCGATTCGGAAAAATTATCCCGAAGGCAAGCAAAATTCCGTAAATAGCACCCGATGCCCCAACCGTAGGACCACCTTGACCGAATAAAGGACCTAACAACAGATTTGAGATACCGGCTCCGATTCCACAAGCAAGATAAAAGAGAAGGAATTTTTTTGAGCCCCAATTATTTTCGAGCTCCATTCCAAACATCCAGAGTGCAAACATATTAAATAATAAGTGCATAAAACCGGCATGCATAAACATGTAAGTAAACAACTGCCAGAATTGGAACGTAGGCATTTCGGGGACATCTGTAAATAACGGATACAGAGCAAATGTAGATTCAATGATATAAGCAAATGAATAATCGCCAATCCTGAATAATCCGAAGAAACCGGCAAATAAAAATATGCTAATATTGATAAGCAATAACGCTTTGATTACAGGCGGGAAAAATCGGAAGCCGCCAAAAAGCGACGGCCGTTGATAGTTATATGTTTGGTGATAAGACAAGTTAATGGTTAATGGTTAATTCCGTGAAGCTAACTTGAAAGTAATTTTGAGAATCCCGCTGAATGAAATGAAGCGGGATGGTCAATAGTTAATTGGCAATCCTCCTACGTCCGTCATTTGACGGAGACGGACTTCGGCGGACAAGTTAGCGATTAGTAAGTGCCGCAACGCCCGGTAAGATTTTACCTTCTAAGAATTCGAGTGAGGCGCCACCGCCGGTAGAAACGTGCGATACAGCTTTCTCGAGTCCGGCTTTAGCAATCGCAGCAGCCGAGTCGCCACCACCAATTATCGTAACAGCACCGGTTTTTGTTACACTTGCCAACGCTGTTGCAACAGCGTTAGTTCCTACTGCAAAATTTTCCATTTCAAAAACACCCATCGGTCCATTCCAAACAATCGTTTTGGATGCAGCGATAACATCAGTGAATAGTTTTACAGTTTCAGGGCCTATGTCAAGTCCTTGCCAACCGGGTTCGATGTTATCGACTTTTACAGTTTTCTTTTGAGCAGCGTTATCAAATTTGTCGGCAACTACACAATCGACAGGAAGTAAAAATTTAATATTGCGTTTTGAAACTTCTTCCAACAACGATTTTGCTAAATCAATTTTGTCTTGCTCAAGAAGCGAATCGCCAATCTCCAAACCTTTTGCTTTGTAGAAAGTGTATGCCATTCCACCGCCGACAATCAATGTATCAACTCTATTCAACAGATTTTGAATTACATCAATTTTGCCTGAAACTTTTGCGCCACCTAAAATAGCTGTGAAAGGGCGAACAGGATTTTCGAGTGCCTTTCCTAAATAATCAAGCTCTTTCTTCATCAGGTAGCCCGCAACCGCAGGTTTGATAAAACGAGTTACCCCTTCGGTAGAAGCGTGAGCACGATGCGCACTACCGAATGCGTCGTTCACATAAACATCGCCTAATGAAGCTAACTCTTTTGCAAAATTTTCATCGTTGGCTTCTTCTTCATTATGGTAGCGAAGATTTTCTAATAACAAGCATTCACCGTCCTTCAAACTTGCAACAGCTTCTTTTGCCGGTTCACCAATACAATCAGAAGCGAACTTTACTCCGATGCCTAAAAGTTCTGAAGTACGTTTGGCAACCGGTGCAAGTGAAAACTCCGGTTTGGGTTTGCCCTTCGGTCGTCCTAAATGACTCATCAAAATCGCTCTACCACCATCGGCTAAAATTTTCTTGATAGTCGGGAGAGATTCTACAATTCTTGTATCATCAGTAACCATTCCGTTTTCCATCGGGACGTTGAAATCAACACGAACCAAAACTCGTTTCGATTTTACCTGTATATCATCAATCGTCATTTTATTCATATTCATTTCCTTTCGATTTTAAAAAAACGGCTCATTAAGCTATTTTCTTTATCAAATCAACAACGCGGCATGAGTAGCCCCACTCGTTGTCGTACCAGCCGACTACTTTTACCATATTTCCGATCACCATAGTCGATAACGAATCGAAGATACATGAATATTCGCTGCCGATGATGTCGCTCGAAACAATTTCGTCCGTACAGTATTCTAAAATTCCTTTGAGATAGGTCTCGGATGCTTTCTTCATAGCTTCGTTAATCTGTTCTTTTGTTGCTTCTGTTTCTAATTCTGCAACGAAGTCAGTTACCGAACCATCCGGGACCGGAACGCGCAAAGCAAAACCGTCAAGCTTACCTTTCAAATCAGGTATTACTTTTCCTACGGCTTTTGCAGCGCCGGTAGTTGTTGGTATAATATTCAGAGATGCCGCACGAGCGCGACGCAAATCTGAATGAGGTAAATCCAAAACACGCTGATCGTTCGTGTATGCGTGAATTGTCGTCATCAAACCTTTTTTGATCTTGAAATTATCGTGCAATACTTTTACCATTGGTGCAAGACAGTTAGTCGTGCAGGAGGCATTCGAGAGGATAATTTCTTTACCCGTTATTACGTGTTCGTTTACACCCAATACTACAGTTGCATCAATTTCATCTTTTGCGGGGGCTGTGAGAATTACCTTTTTTGCGCCCGCTTTTATATGCAATTCAATTTTCTCGCGTTTTGTGAACACACCCGTTCCTTCTATTACTATTTCGGCGCCTAATTTTGCCCACGGTAGAGCGGCAGGGTCTTTCTCTGCCATCACGGGATAACTTTTCCCATTTACAATTATTGAATTATCGGTATGAGTTACTGTTCCGTTAAATTTTCCGTGAACAGAATCATATTTCAAAAGGTGAGCGAGTGTTTTAGCATTGGTAATATCGTTGATGCCAACGAATTCAATTCCTTCAACTTCTAAACCGCGGCGAAAAACCAATCTACCGATTCTTCCAAAGCCATTAATTCCAATTTTGATAGCCATTATATTCTCCAAAAAGTTTTAGTTATTGTTTAAATTTGATACAAATTTATGAAAAAATGGGTAGAAAGGCAAATAAGAGATTTTAGATTTTACCTGCCCGCCGCCCGCCTGCTATACGGGCAGGGTCAGGCGGGGATTTTAGATTTCGGATTTGGGAAACGGGGATAAAACATTGCCAAGCTGAATAGTGTAAAAACTAACTTGAAGATGTTTCTAAAAATAGATAAATGTTAAAACGAGCGATAGCGCTTTATCTTTCCATTAATAACAGCAACCAGAATATCAAGGTCGAATGGTTTCGTTATATAATCATCCACACCAAGTTGGAAACCTGAACGCATTACTAATCCATCTTGCAAAGCACTCATGAATATGAAAGGAGTTTTTCTCAGGTATGGAATTTCCTGTACCGAGGAAAAGAACTTGAAACCATCCAAGTCCCCCTGCGGAAACATTATATCGCATAGTATCAGGTCAAATGCGCTACTATTCAGTTTTTCAAAAGCATTCTCAATATCAAGAGCCGTAGTAACATCAAATCCGTTTTCTCTTAATGTATCTTCAAGTATTTGCAGCAAGATATCATCATCGTCAACCACAAGAATACTCCCTTTACCTTTGCTTTTCTTAAAACTTGATTTAATGAAAGATTCGACCTGTGATTTTTGTTCGTCAGTTATATGATATCGTTTTCTAACGTCGTCTAACTTTTTTTTATTTTTTAAAGTGATTTCACCTGCAAGAATTTCCTTTTGAACATGAGCAATATACAACTCAAGCTGTACATCAGATTCAAGGCTGAAATGTTCATCAAAAGTAAGTTCAAGAAGCTCTTTCAACCGCATCAATATCTTAGCGCCTTCAACCGAAGGTTGTCCGTTCGTGTAATTCTCATGCATCTTTTCGCGATATAGTGCAATTCTTCCTTCCCTCGTATCCGGTACCTTTATTCCCAATATCTCAAGCTTGTCGTCATACTCCTGCGATATTTGTTCCAACCGACGAAGGAAAGATTTTTCCATTTTACCGTGGAGTTCTTCTCTTATTTCTTTTATTGCCCTATTATTTTCAGCTACCAAAGCATCATATTTTTGTTGAAAATTTTTCTTTTCCGCAGCTATCATCGCTTCAGCATCAGCCTGAATTCGTTTTCTCTCCTCTGCGATTTGGGTTTGATACATTGCTTCGAATTCCCGCTCGAGTAATTGAAGAAAAGCATTTCTGTTTTTCTCAAATTGTTTGAGTGTTTGCGCAGCATTTCGTTCAGCATTGTGAAGTTCTTGTGTGAATTTTTCTTTAAACTCGTTTTCTATTTCGTTACGAATCGTTTGTTCAGATGGAACAAGGATATTGTTTATCTGTTGAACAGGTTTATCGGTTTTTACGGAATGGCTACCCTCAACTTTACTTTTTTTAAGAAGGTGTGGGTTATCTTCTAAATAGTGTATTCGTTCTTCAAAAGCTTTCAGGTATGGATTCAAGGGCTCCCATTCTTTTGCCTCTGTTAAATATTCTCTGGCTTTAACAAGATTTCCATTTTTTATAGAAGCATCAACCTCCCTAAGACATCGATGAAAATTTTGCGTAACTTCAGTGGAATTAACCGCTGAAGTTGATTGCCCCGTTTGCATATTTTTATTTTCGTTTACGATTTCGTTTGTTTATTAGTTCTACTTTTTGATTGAGCCAGATGGAAATAAAGTCTGTCTTATAATAGCAAATATTCTGAACATATTCAACTATCCAACAATCGCCTTTGAACGCCTTACCTTCAGCAATATCTAATTTTCCGGCAGTGCTGTTGTGCAGTTACATCCTTTTTGATAACTTTGATGAAATGATGCAATCTCATACCATTTTCCTATATATTTGTTCAAGTCCACCTCTTTAACAGTGTAGAACGGCGGATAAGTTACGTAGCAATAAATTGTATAGAATCAATATTCAAATTTATTTTTTGGGAACCACCCGTCTTCCTGTTTAACCAAATCAAGGAAGCAATGTGTGTGAAAGATTTTTATGAAATATTTGATTATATTTTTACAAGATGAAATTCAAAAACAACAAAATAATCGTAATTGGCGATAAGGTACTTATCGCAGCCGAAAGTGATAGAGATAAAACCGAACACGGTTTATACTTGCCACCAACCGTAAAGGAAAAAGAAAAAGTTCAAAGCGGTTATATCGTAAAAGTTGGTCCCGGCTATCCGGTTCCAAATCCTCAATTTATCGATCAAGAGCCGTGGTCAACAACTCCAAAAGACCCTGTAAAATATATACCGCTTCAAGCTGAAGAAGGCGACTACGCAATCTTCATCAAAGAGCAAGCAATAGAGATTGAATACGAATCGAAAAAATATTTGATTGTTCCACAGTCAGCAATACTTGTTCTGATTCGGCATACACCAAATTTTGAATTCTCTTAATAAATTGAAAGGATAATAATATGCGACTATTAGGTCGTTCGGGTTTAAAAGTTTCTGAGTTATGTTTCGGGACTATGACATTCGGAGGTTCGGGTTACTGGAAAAACGTCGGCACTACGCAGCAGCAAGAAGCCGATGAGTTAGTGAATATCGCTTTTGATTCGGGAATAAATTTTTTTGATACTGCTGATATTTATTCAGACGGACAATCGGAAGAAATATTAGGAAAAGCTATTGGTAAAAAACGCAAAGAAATTATTCTTGCGACAAAAGTTTTCGGAAGAATGGGAAAATGTCCCAACGATATCGGGCTATCGCGCCATCATATTATCGAAGCATGCAATGCAAGTTTAAAACGACTTGGAACCGATTACATCGATCTCTATCAGGTACACAATTTTGACCACCTCACACCGTTAGATGAATCACTCACTGCTCTTGATGATTTAGTACATCAAGGAAAAGTCCGTTACATCGGATGTTCGAACTACGCCGGTTGGCAATTAATGAAAGCGCTTGCGATTTCGGAAAAATATAATTTAGAAAAATTTATCACGCTGCAATCTTACTACTCGTTAGTTGCACGGGAATTAGAATTTGAACTCGTGCCTTTATGTCTAGATCAAGGTCTCGGTATTTTACCGTGGAGTCCGTTAGCGGGTGGATTTTTAACTGGCAAGTATCGCCGAGGCAAGCCACGCCCTGATGCGGCTCGCCGCAGTGTCGCTGAAAAACAGTTTCTCCAGTTTGATGAAGAGAAGGGCTTTGATATTGTAGATGAATTGGAAAGAATAGCGATAACCCATAACGGCACAATCACTCAAGCTGCGATAAATTATTTACTCCGAAAACCGGCAGTCAGTTCGGTAGTTATTGGTGCACGAAACAAAGAACAACTTTTCGATTTACTTAAAACTACAGATTGGGAAATGACTTCCGATGAAGTTCAGCGGTTGGATGAAATTAGTAAGCCGCCTCGGATTTATCCTTACTGGATGCAGGAATTTGCACGACGCGATTTAGGATTTTAGGCCCCTCGATAAAACTCGGGGCAAGTTTTGAATTTTGAATTTTTTTTACCGCGTTTGACTTCTCTTCAAAAGCCATATAAAAATGGGGGCGCCGATGAATGCAGTAACCGTCCCAACAGGGATTTCAGCCGGAGAGATTAACGTGCGTGCTATTGTATCAACAACAACAAGTAAAATAGCACCAAGCAGAAACGAAACTGGAATTAATATCCTGTGGTCAGCGCCAAATATCATCCGCGAAATATGTGGAATAATCAAGCCAACAAATCCTATAATTCCACTCAATGAAACAACCAGTCCGGTAATAAGTGATGCCAAGCCATAAGAAATTCGTTTAAATTTTTCGACTTCAACACCAAGAGATTGAGCAGTCTCGTCGCCAGTTGCTATCAGGTTATATTTTCTTGAATTAAAATAAATTATAATGGTAGCGATTAGAACAACCGGTGCAACGACCAGAAATGAATTCATATCCGCCGATGATAGATTTCCCATCAACCACAAAAAAGCCCCACGAACCTCCTGATGTCTGATAACCATTACCAACAAAATCATTGCATTAAAAAAAGCACCCACCATTATTCCGGTTAGAAGCAATGTTGTGGGATCAAGTCTGCCGTGCTTTTCAGAAACAAAATATACCACCATAATTACAACCAACGAACCGAGGAAAGCAGAAGCGGGAACACTTATGATGCTGAAACCGAGTCCGAAACTTATTGCCAGCACGGCGCCTAATGTCCCTCCGCTCGACACACCTAATATAAAAGGTTCAGCTAACGGATTTCTAAGTATTGCCTGAAACACAACACCTGCAACCGAAAGCCCGCCACCCACGATAATCGCCAGCAAAATTCTCGGCAGCCGAAGCTCGAACAGGATAGTGCTGTATTCTTCTGCAATTTTTCCACCAACCAAAAAATTTAATATTTGGCTTAATGGAATAGCTACAGTTCCGACTGAAATCGAAAAAATAGAAACTAATAAAAGCGTAAAGAGAAGTAAACTTGAAAGTTGGATTGTTTTTTTTAAAGTAATGAACGACCGGTTCACTTCAAAAGCTTCCACATTGATTTTACTAAATCGGGAATCCCTATATTTGCGACGGCAGAAATAAAATGAACAGAGTCAAATTTCTTGGGAGAGAACTTTATTTTTTTAATTTTTTTCATCAATGCTTCATCGGCTAAATCAGTTTTAGTGATAACAACCATCTGAGGTTTTTTTAACATATCTTTATTGAACAACTTGATTTCTTTCTGAAGCATTTCCAATGCCTTTTTAGGGTCTTCGTCCGTGCATTCTATGAGATACACAAGTACACGCGTTCGCTCGATGTGACGGAGAAATTGAATGCCAAGCCCCTTTCCCAAATGTGCACCTTCAATCAGTCCCGGCATATCAGCAACAACAAAACTTTTCGATTCCTGGTAGCGTACGATGCCGAGATTAGGAACGAGCGTCGTAAAAGGATAATCGGCAATTTTTGGTTTTGCAGCCGATATTACCGAAATCAAAGTCGATTTCCCCGCATTTGGCAAACCTACCAAACCGACATCGGCAATTAATTTAAGTTCAAGCTCAAGATGTTTTTCTTCACCCTCTCTCCCCGGTTCAGCATAGCGGGGAGCTTGATTTGTGGGTGTAGCAAATTCACTATTACCCCTTCCACCTTTTCCACCGCGTGCAATAATTACTTCCTCCTTATCGTCAATTATATCAAAGAGGACTTCTCCAGTGTCAACATCTTTTATCAAAGTACCGCATGGTACGCGAACGATAATATCATCACCATCTTTACCAGATTTATTTGAGGTTTTACCGTTCTCCCCGGTTTGGGCTTCATATTTTTTTTTATATCTAAAATCGAGTAGAGTATTCAAATGACGGTCAGCCCGTAAAATTACACTTCCCCCCTTACCACCTTGTCCGCCGTCAGGCCCGCCCTTTGGTACATATTTCTCTCTCCTGAAACTAACCATTCCTTTACCGCCGTGTCCTGATTTGACAAATATTTTAGCATAATCAATAAATTGCATATCTATTTTCCTTTTCTAGTGAAGAAGCGGTTGTAGGTTATTTCGGTAAATCGTGTGGCTTCGGGTGAATACAAATCGACCTCATTCAAAATATATATTTCATCAACATATTTCGATGCTTCTTTCCACGATGTCATGTTGTTTATATCTGTAACTGCATCTGAAAAATCTTTTTCGTTTTTCCTGAAAATTTTCTTGATGAATCGTTTACGTTCTTCATCATCGAAAAATTTTTCCAGTGGAGGTAATTGAGGTTTTGCAGATGGTTGATCCGACATCGAATCGTTTTTTTCGACCGCTTCCGATTCATCTATAGTGATGCTAACAACCGGCGAATCTTTAAGTGGTGCTGTTACAGGTATTTCAGCAGGAATTTTTTGCAGAGTGTTTTCGAATTCAAATCCATCGTAAGTTTTTCGCAAATCTTCAAGCAATATGCACAATTCATCGAACGAAATTTCGTTCACATTTCTTTGCAGTTCGATTTGCAATCTATCGACAACCTTCCGCATCCCTTTATCGTCAAATAATTTAATGAGTCCTTTAGTTGCAACTGTTGATTTAGTTTCTCTATTTCCGTGATTAATAAAATCATAAATAGCTAAAGTTATTTGAGCTAACTGATAACCGTCCTTGCGGCGGATGAATTCACGATCGCATTTCCAAATCAGCGATTGAAATTCATTTATAGTCATCAGCTTGATATTTTTTTCTTGAATGATGCGAACGATCAAATCCTTTAAATATTCATAGACGCTAAAATTTCGCAGCGCCTTAAGTATTACATCGGATGATACTTGGGTGGTATTATCGAAGATGAAACTTCGCAAAGTCCATTGCGGCCTCATTAGATAATTAAGTAATAAATGAATTGCATCGTGAACTAATTCCAAATATTCATGCCGGTTAAAAGAATAATTGAGTACAAGTATCGAATTCATCCGGTTTTGTAAACTAATGACTTCCGGATGTGAAAAATCGAACCTGCTGTTCACAAAATTGTTCCGCAATTCGTCCTGAAGCTTTTGCTCAACATCCACTCGTATCATATTTCTTAACGGAAGTGGTATCTCGGCAGCTAAAACTTCTTTTAACGATATCCTTTCAGCACTACCTATCGTGCGGATTAGCGTTAGCTTGTTTAGTCGGTCTATCTCTTTCTCATACACGTTAGTTTGAACCCCTTTTTATTATTGATTTTACACGGTCTATTTCTTTTTGAGCGCCCGCTTTAAATGTCGCGTCAATTCCCGGGCGGTCAATTATTTGCTGATACATTGATAGAGCTTGATCGTATTTTTCCATCCGCTCGTATGATTGTCCTGCCATATAAAACGACGTAGCAGTCCAATCGACTTTTTTGTTTTGAATAACTAAGTAGGGAACTTTTAAAAATTCCAAAATACCTTGTTGGTAATCGCCTTTGTAATAATATGTTTCACCGAGGTTGTAACGAATTTCAGCTTCATAATCGCTGCCCGCTTCATCGAGTAAGCTTTGAAAATGCATCACTGCTTGATCGTAGTATCCGAGGCGCGTATATAAGATGCCAATTTTTATACGCTGTTCGGTAATGGATGCATCCTTCGGATAACGTTCGATAAAATTGCGCGCCATTTTCAGAGCCGCATCGTTGAGTTTAGTTGCCTCGTAAGCTTCAATCAGGTTGATCATAGCATATCTCAGAATTTCACCCTCTTTGTCGGGATTATCTACAATTTGCTGGTAATATTTTATTGCTTCAGCATATTTCTCACCGTTGAAATTTATATTACCTAAAGCAAGGAATACACGTGGAATTGCATCGGAGTTTGAGTATTTCTTCAGAACCGATTCATATTTCTTAATTGCATCTGTATTATTTTTATTTAATTCCATAATCCTGCCTAAATAATATTCCGATAGCGGCGCATAACGCGTTCCATCGTAATCGTCAGCAATATCTGTAAATATTTTTTTCGCAGTTGAATAATCTTGCTTTCGGAAATAGATCAAAGCTTTTTCATATTCCATCTCTGCTAAACTCTCAACGCTCTTCTTATAATTTTTGGAAAATTCTAATATCAGTGGTTGTGCACTTTTTAAATCGTCAATGCGTAATTTAGATACGATCATTTTAGAAAGAAAATATTTTTTATCATCTTCGTTTATAGCCGAAACAAGCAGAGCGCTATATTGTTGCGAAGCTTCTAAATAACGTTCAGTTTGAAAAAGCAAATCAGCGATTTCGCGGTTTGCCAGAACGGACCCTAATTTACCTGCAAGTTTATAATAAGCTGCGGCAGCATCTGCAACTCCTTGATTTTTCATTATGTTACCGAGAGCTATATAAACTTCAACCTTTGTTTCGGCGCTCGGTTCTGATAACAAATACTCCCGATATAAAGAAATTGCTTTTTGTGACTCACCCTTAAGATCGTACGCTTTAGCTAAATAATATTTGTAATTAATTGGTTCGGCAAACGGATTTTTCGCGTCTGATTCAATCCGGTTTTTTACAAAATAAATTGCTTCATCATATTTATTAGATTCAATCAGTGATTTTACATATTGTCCAATTGTTTCTTGGGCAATCTCTGTGTAGTAATATTCTTCTTCTATCTTTTTAAAAACTTTTACGGCTTCTTCAGGTTTGCCATTCTTTAGCAAGATGTCGCCAAGAAGCTTCAAACCGCTCACGGTGTAAATTCCGTTTGGATATTTTTCAGGTTGATTTTTTAGAAATGCTATCGCTGAATCCATTTTACCTGATTGATAATAAATTTTAGCGGCTTGCATCATAGCATATTCTTCGGATTCAGGCATAGCAGGATTTTTAATAATTAGATTACTTATTGTTAAAGCATCGGAAAGTTTATGCGTTTGAAGATATTGTTCGATTAGAAGTTTATAAACATCGGTTATAAAAATTGACTTTGAAGAAGTAGAAATAAATGCGTTCAACAATTTTTCGGCTTCTTCAGGTTTAGTCGATCTCAATTTCAAACTCAAAAGATTGAAAGCTGCTTCCTGTGAGTTTTTATCGTTGGGAAAAAGTTTTATAAATTCAGAATGATAATTTTGTGCTACATCTGTTTGATTTGCGGAATTTACCGTTGCACGTTCGGCAGCAGTCGCACGATTATAATATGCGATTGGTAAGTTCGGTCCTGTAATTTTCGCTTCAATTGCGGATGAATATTGTTCAACCGCCGATTGATAATCTTTTAAATCCTCGAAGTAAACCTGAGCTAAATTAAAAGCAAGCTCACCACGATTCTTCCCAATTAAAAAATCGCCAAGCAGTTTAGCAATTTTTTCGAGTCCACTTTTGTAATTCTTATTTTCATAAATCAATATTCTATTTAAGTTTTCTTTTGCTGCTAATGCTTCACTATCCGACGGGTAATTTTTTAAAATTTCTTCAAAGGTTCTCGATGCGGCAGCATAATTCCCAGCTTGCGAATAACTCTCACCTATTTTTAATTTAATCGAACTTAATTTATAACTATGCGGTTTTGCCTGCAGTGCCTCTTCATAATAAATTATTGCCCGATCATAATCTTTAAGGCGATATTTAAACAAATCACCAATTCGGATCAGTGCATCTTGTGTTCCTTCACCATCAGGATATTTTTCCAAATATCTTTTGCAATATTCCACAGAAAGAGTAACATTATCTAACATTTCAGAAGCAATAGATGCACGAGCATAAGCTTGCGGTTTGTACTCATCAGAAATAGAATTGATAACTTGATTAAAAGAGTTTATTGCAGCCTTGTTGTTTTTTAATCCCTCAAAAGATTTGCCGCTTAAAAATAACGCTTGATTTAATTTTTCGCTCTTGGGAAAAATTTTAATAAATTTTTCAAACCGTTCCGATGAGTTTTTAAAGTCGTTTGATTTGTAATAAGCAATACCAATTTCCAAAGAAGCTTTTTCTTTTACAGTACTATCTATATTTTTTTCAGCCAGCGTTTTTTTATAATACTCCACTGCTTTATTATAATCGCCGGCGTAAAAGGATGACAAACCAAGTTCTAAATTTGCTAAAGCTGCGGCCGGAGTTCCTTTGTAATCCACCAATATTTTGCTAAAAAGTTTATCAGCTTCTTCATACTGTCCCGTCAAATGGTATATTCTACCTAATAGCAGCATTCCATCAGTCCGATATTTCGAAGTTCCATCTGCTACAGTTTTAACTTCACGCGTTGCCAAATCGATATTTCCTTCATCGAAGAACAACTCAGAGAGCGATAAACGTGCAGCCGGCACAAGCTCGGAAGAACTGTAATCTTGCAAAATTACGCGTAAATTCTTTCGCGCATTTACAACATCGGAAACACTGCGAAAATATTTCGCCGACAATAACAATGCTTCAGGGGCAAGTGGACTTCGTGGATGGAACACGCGAACTCGCTCGAATGCCAAAGCTGCTTCGCGATAATTTTCTAAAGCGACGTATGCTTCGCCCACTTTAAACCAAGCTTCAGCCGCTTTGTTATGATCGGTATATGTGAGTGCAAAATTTTGAAAAGCCACACGGGCATCCTCATAACGTTTTAGTTTGGATAGCGCCATGCCAATGTAATATCGCGCCTCAATACTTTGGTTACTTGAGGGATATGAACTAACAAAATTTTTAAACTGGTCGAGCGCCAAATCTGTTAATCCGTCTTTATATAAATTTACAGCAAGTTTAAACTCAGCGTTTTCTTTGGTCTCTTGGGATGCAGAGCCGACAACGAGAAACAGAATCAATACGATCGGCACCAAAATATATTTTGTTCTTCTCATCATTGTGCAACGGATACTTAATTCTTCGTTAATAGATTTCCTATTTTTGTATTATTATCAATCTCGTAATTTTTGACCCAACTTAAATCTTCAATAAATTTGTGCAAATTTGCAAAACTATCTTGTCTGTTTTGTAACAAAGTTGTTCTAAAAAAAATTCTCTTCTCTTCGGATAAACGACTGCAAATAAATTCCAAATCTTGTTTCATCTTTTCAATCTTGGCTTGATATTCTAACAGCAATTTATCTCTATTTTCCGGTTGATCAGTCCGTTTGATTGATTTCAGAGCATTATGTAAAAATTTCGCCGTAAAAATAATATCACTTAGTTCCCACTGCAAACCATACTCAACGGAACAATCGAAAATATCAAGAATAACATCCGGATAATTAAATTTCCTATTCGAATAGGATTCTATATCAAATATTAGTTTTTGATTTGAAGCAGTCACACTAACTATTTTTTTCTTCTTAATATAATTCAACATTTGCCAATTTGCAAAATTTAGGGGTTTCCCCTATTCGGCACATTTTGTCCTCAGTTTTATGAGCGGATATCTTTTCATTCCTGATTTTTTTAGTCTTCACCATCGTTTATGAAATATTCCTCTATCTTCTCTGCAACCTTCTCGCCCACGATTTCGGATAACTGTTCTCGTGAAGCAAATTTTACACCTTGCACCGAACCAAAAGTCTCAAGTAATTCTTTAGCTTTCTTTTTACCGACACCTTTTATCAAATCCAATTCAGTCTGCAATGTTCTTTTCGTTCTTAATTTTCTGTGATACTCTACGGCAAACCGATGCGCCTCATCCCGGATTCGTTGAAGGAGTTTCAAGCTCGCTGAGGTTTTAAGTATCGATTGCGGTTCAGATAAATTCGGAAAATAAATTTCTTCAAGTCGTTTAGCTAAACCTATGATTGGTATATTTCGATATTCTGTATTCGATAATTGCTGCAAAATTTCCATTGCACTTGATAGCTGCCCTTTGCCACCATCTACCATAATTAAATCGGGAAGCTTTTGTTCCTCCTCGATCAATCGGGAATACCGCCGTTGCACAACTTCACGCATACTCGCAAAATCGTCGGGACCTGTAACTGTCTTAATTTTATATCGTTTATACTCGCTCTTTTTCGGTTTTCCGTTTTCAAATACCACAAGCGATGCTGCTGAATCTGACCCTTGAATATTCGAGATATCGAAACATTCGATCCTGTGCGGTAATTTTGGCAAGCGTAAATCTTTTTGAAGGAGTTCTAATATTTTCGGAATTTTCTCTCCTCGTTTCAACTTTTGAATTTTTAAATCATCGAGAAGATATTTGGCATTCGCCCGACACATTTTAACAAGTTTGGCTTTGTCGCCAATTTTAGGAACGATGATTGAAACTTTTAATTGCCGTTTTTCTGAAAGCCATTTTTCTATTGTTTCTGTTTCTTCAATTTTACATGGAAGAAATATTTCTTTTGGATAATAATCTGCTTCCAAATAATAATTTCGTAGGAACTGCGATATTATTTCAGCTTCAGGTTTATCTGCAACACCGCTCATGTAAAAATGCTGCCTGCCTATTAATTTCCCATCCCTGATTTTAAACACAACGC
>JAUXOG010000134.1 GCA_030682385.1 Bacteroidota bacterium | reverse complement strand
TCTACCAACTGAGCTACCTGTCCTTCTTTAACGGCTTAAATTTAAGAAATATTGCTGTAAAAGGCAATTAAATTTTTTCGAAAGTTAATATTTCTCGTATTTCCGAGACCATTGCTTTTTCACCGAACTTATTTGCTTTCGAAGAATCAGACCTCCGCGGCATATAAACTTGCCCGATTTGCTTCAGGCCAAATTCTTTGAACAGGTTTGAAACCTCTCCTGGAAAATCTATCATTTCATTTCCAACAATTGTCGGCTCGATAATCATAGAAACCCGACCGCCCTGTTTCAAAATCCTGGAAGTCTCACGAACTACTCCTTTGAGTTTCAGCATTGTTTCAGCTTTAGCTGTTGAAATCATAAACGATGAGTCTGAGGTTTGAGGGAAAAACTCGGACGGTGGATCTAGAAGTACAAAATCAACACTTGTAGTTTGTTCAGGAATCCCGGTTTGCAAAACATTATTTCTGTTGATCCTGCTGTCCGCCGGTTCGATATCATACATTTTATATTTTCTGTCTTGAAAAATCGGAACCGCATCAACAACATCACCGAAAGTTCCGCTTCCGGCAAAAGGATCGATTAAATAATCGCCCTGTTTTGTGTAGTAAAAAAGTAAATTGGCAACAACCTGACCGGGAATTCTGCCTTTGTAATTTGGTTTTCCGAATCGCGGATCGGCAGCATCGAACGACCAAAAGTTCTTTTCCTTCAAATCGAAACCATACTTAGTTTTTTCATCCTGACGGCGGGCTAATTCGTCGTCGTTGATTTTCTTACGTAAATCTGAAATCGTCCATTTGTTTTGGATAGCCAATTTTTCATATTCACGCCGCTTTGTTGTGTCGTCAACTTTCGTAGCTAAATCGAAATAAAATATTTCGGCAAGCGGACGTTTTTCGACATCGGGAAAATATGTGTAAAACTGTTGGCATTGCTTTAACATCGAATATGGGAATTTACAACCCGGTTGTGATGAGAGCATTTTCATTGCCTGCTCTCCAAATATTCCCTCCTTCAAAGCAGCCGGCAAAAATTTATCAACCAAAAATTTTCCTAAATCCCAATAATTATCGGTTGAAAAAGAATTAAGTTTTTCGATAAGTGAATCGAGTTCCGAAGTTTTTACTTGCTGCTGTTTTCTGATCTTTTCAGACATTTTTATTTCTCCTTATTTATTTTTACATAACTCCGTTTTTCTTAAGAAGATCTCGTGCAATGATACCTTTTTGAATTTCGCTTGTTCCTTCAAAAATTCTATTAATACGTGAATCGCGATAGAATCTTTCGATCGGTAGTTCACGCGAATAACCCATTCCACCGTGAATTTGAACTGCGGAATCCATAATTTTGTCGGCAGCTTCTGAACAGAAAAGTTTTACCATCGCCGATTGCTTGCTAATGCTCTTGCCCAAATCGTAATCGACAGCCGTGCGATACACGATTGATTCCATTGCGTATATCAATGTGCCCATCTCGGCTAACATAAACTGAACGCCTTGAAAATTTGCTATCGGCTGATCGAATTGTATTCTTTCTTTCGCATACTTTGTTGAAAGTTCTAAAACTTCTTTCGATGAACCGATACAGGCAGCGCCAAGTCCGAGACGACCTGCGTCCAAAGTTTTCATTGCCACTAAAAATCCGCGCCCCTCCTGACCGATTATATTTTCTTTTGGTATTCTAACATTTTCAAAAGTAAGTGAGTTTGTGATACTTCCTTTTATTCCCATCTTTTTTTCAGGGGGATGTGCGTGGAAACCCGGAGTTTTAGTTTCAACTGCAAAGGCTGTAACGCCCCGTTCAGTTCGCGCAAAAACAGAAATCACGTCTGCTATTCCTCCATTTGTGATCCACATTTTTTCGCCATTTATAACCCACTCGTTGCCATCCAACTTTGCAGTCGTCCTCACGTTAAACGAATCCGAGCCGGCTTTCGATTCAGTAAGAGCGAAGGCGCCTATCATTTTTCCTTCGGCAAGTAAAGGGATGTATTTTTTCTTTAGTTCTTCGCTGCCACCGATATAAATAGTATTCGTTCCGATTGATTCATGAGCACCGATAAAAGTCGCAGTCGATAAACAACCCCTGCCAATTTCTTCCTGCATTAAACAATATCCCACTTCGCCGAAACCGCCGCCGCCATATTCAGTCGGGAATGCGGCGCCAAGCAAACCAAGATCGGCAATTTTTTTAATCAACTCGGGAGGAATACGTTCGTCTTGATCGATTTTTGATGCGATAGGTTTTATTTCGTTGTTAGTAAATTCGCGAACCATATCGCGCAACATTAACTGCTCCTCTGAAAAATTGAATTCAAACATCCTTAAACTTACTCCTTAAAATTTTACTTAATAATATGTGAACTTTTATCGCCGGCAAAACTTACAATACTTTCTCCGCCGTCAACACCAATTACGTTTCCTGAAATCCAGTTGCTTTCGTCTTTGCAAAGCATCGCAATTGCGTGAGCAACATCTTGAGGGACAGTAACGCGCCCGTGAGGATTTTTTAATTTAGCACCCTCTAACATTTTTTGAGCTCCCGGAATTTTCTGAAGCGCCGGTGTATCGGTAACTCCCGCCATTAAAGCGTTTGCTGTAACGCCCATCGGACCAAGCTCGTAAGCAAGCTGGCGGATGTGCGATTCAAGAGCTGCTTTCGCCGCTGATACGGCACCATAATTCGGGATAATAGTCTTCGAGCCGGCACTTGTTAAACCGAATATCCGTCCACCTTCGGCTAATAATCCGCGGGATACAAGTCCTTGCGTCCAATAAACAAGACTGTGAGCCATAACATCCGAAGTCATTTCCATTTGTGCTTGTGTTATCGAATCGTTTTGAGATTTTGTTATAAACGGTCGAAGAGTTCCGAAAGCGAGCGAGTGAACTAAAACTTTTACTAATCCGTTGTCGCCGTTCGCTAATCTTTCTTGAATGTCATCTAAAGTTTCCTGCCGCTTTATTGCATCGGCTGCATTGATATTAAAGAAGACAGCCTCACGTCCGGCTTTTTCAATTTCTTTGATAACGTGTTTTACCTGAGGCAGTGTTACTTGCCTGTCTAAATGCACGCCGAAAATGTTGTAGCCATTTTTTGCAAGCTCAATTGCTGTAGCTCCTCCGAAGCCGCTTGAGGCTCCGAGTATTAAAGCCCAATATTGTTGATGTTTTTTATGAGAACGCATAATTTGATTCCTATTATTTGAAAAAATATCACATTAAAATTAAGAAAAATATTGATAAAAACAATCTTTTGCAGACTATCCTTCCATCACACTTGCTAACAGCGCCATGCGGATGTAGATACTATTCTGTGCCTGACGAAAATAAGCTGAACGTTTGTCGGTATCAACTTCCGGTGAAATTTCCTTCAAACGCGGAAGCGGATGCATAACTATTGCACTCTGTTTTAGTTTTTGCATCATTTTCGAATCTATGTAAAACGATTCCATTATTTTTTCATATTCAGACTCGGTTACTTTTAGATTTTCTTTTTCGATGCGTGTTTGATAAACCACATCAACTTCACCGATAATTTTCCGTAAATCGTTTTCTTTCGTAAACCAAATTTCGTTTTCTTCGAGATGTTTACAAATATCTTCATGAATCTGAAGCTTTTCGGGGGCTACAAAAAATATTTTTACCCTCTCATACTTGCTTAGTAAATAAGCCAACGAGCGCACAGTTCTTCCTTGTGCAAGGTCGCCGACTAATGCAATATTTAATCCCTCGATAGTTTTAATTTCTTTGTAGATAGTGAATAAATCGGTAAGCGCCTGAGTTGGATGTTGTCCGCCTTTACCATCGCCGGCGTTGATAACCGGAACAGACGAAACTTCGGCGGCACGTTTAGCGCCGCCAATTTCGTTGTGGCGTAAAACTATTGCATCGACAAAATGGCTGATAACTTTTATAGTATCTTCCAAACTTTCGCCGCGAATAGCTGAGGAAAACTCCTGAGCGTTCTCGGTAGAAAGAATTCTTCCTCCCAAACGGTGCATTGCTGTCTCGAACGAAAATCGAGTTCGTGTTGACGGCTCGTAAAAAAGGGATGCCATTATTTTATTATTATAATCCTGCGTTCCCCCTTTTGCCGCAGTTTTTTCCATCCGCTGTGCCGATGCAAATAATTCAGTTATAAACGGAACGTTGAACTGCTGCGATTCAATAATATGTTTTGGTTTCATATTCTTCTCTCTCCATTATGGAACTAAACGAGTTCCGGTTTTTCCTTGAACTGCATCTACAATTTTTTCAGGCGAAGTAATTACAACTTCACCACCGCCGTTTTCGAGAAAACTCATTGCTGCTTCAATTTTCGGACCCATATTCCCCGGCGGGAAATGACCCTCGTTGTAATACTTCTTTATTTCTGCAAGTGTAACTTTCTCTAAATTTATCTGATTGGACTTTTTATAATTTAAACATACAAATTCAGCGTCGGTTGAGATAATAAACACATCGGCTTTCAGTTTTGAAGCTAACAAACTTGAGGCACGGTCTTTATCTATCACGGCTTCAACTCCTTTGAGTTTGGAGTTTTCGCGTATGACCGGAATTCCTCCACCGCCGCAAGATATTACAATCAAATCTTTTTCTATACAGGATTTGATGAATTCCAACTCGACAATTTCCAACGGTTGTGGAGAAGGAACTACGCGGCGATAACCACGAGCCGCATCTTCAACCATTCTCCAACCAAGTTCATTTATTTTGCGATCGGCTTCTTCCTTCGAATAAAAGGGACCGATTGGTTTGTTCGGATTTGCAAAACCTTTGTCGTTTTTATCGACTACAACTTGTGTTACAATTGTAGCCACACTGATATTAATATTATAATGTGCTAACTCGTTTTGAACTCCGAGTTGCATCATATAACCCATTGAACCTTGTGTATCGGCAACACAAACATCTAACGGTTGTGTGTAAACTTGCGAGCTTGCAAGTTCGGAACGTAACAACTGAGCGCCGACTTGTGGACCATTTCCGTGAGTTATAATTACATCGTATCCCGCTTGAAACAGTTTTACAATTTGTTCTGAAGTTTTAATTACATTCTCGAACTGTTCTTCTATAGTGCCGCGTTGACCTGCGCGAATGAGCGAGTTACCACCAATAGCAATTACAGCAACTTTCTTCATTAATCCCTCAACAATTCGTGCATAATTGCTTTTTGAACATGCAATCGGTTTTCAGCTTCCTGGAAAACGACTGAATTCTTACTGTCGATTACTTCGTCGGTTACTTCGTCGCCGCGATGAGCGGGCAAACAATGTAAGAAGAGTGCATTCTTCTTCGCATGTTTCATCAGTTCAGCATTAACCTGATATGGTAAGAAAATTTTCCTTCTTGCTTCGGCTTCTTTTTCTTGCCCCATACTTGCCCACACATCAGTATAAACCGCATCGGCATTTTTAACTGCTTCGAAAGGATCGTTTGTAACTTGAATTTTTGCGCCCGTTTTCTTAGCTCCTTGAAGTGCCATTTCCAAAATTTGTTGGCTTGGTTCATAACCTTTGGGAGTTGCAACCGATATTGAAAGTCCGATTCGTGCGGCGGCAAGCATAAGCGAATGTGCAACGTTGTTACCATCGCCAACGTAAGTTAATTTTACTTTTTCTAATTTTTTATTGAACTCCCAAACAGTAAAGAAATCAGCCATTGCCTGGCAGGGATGTTCGAGATCGGTTAACCCGTTTATGATTGGGATGTTGGCATTCTCGGCAAGCCCGGTTGCAATATCGTGCCCGAATGTGCGTATCATAATTCCATCAACCATTCGTTCCAAATTTTTTGCAACATCGTAAACCGATTCGCGTTTACCTAAATTTATTTCTAAAGGAGAAAGATAAATCGAATCGCCGCCTAATTGTTTAATACCCGCATCGAAAGTTACGCGTGTGCGGAGCGAGGGCTTCTCGAAAATCAACGCCATTATTTTTCCTTCGCACGATTTCCGATACTTTTTCGGATTAGCTTTCATTGCTTTTGCAAGTTTGAATATCTTCCAAACTTCTTCAGTCGAAAAATCGAATACTGAAATATAATCTCTTCCTGAAAATCTATTCTTCTTTGCCATTTAGAATCCTTTTAAAATTTTTTCAATAAATTTGTTAATATCTCTTTTAAATCGGGTTGTGTAATTTCATCCAATTCGTAACGGACACGTGTCGATGGTTTATCAATTTTTATGACTCTCCGCAAGTCGATAGGAGTTCCGATTATAACAGAATCGCAAGGAGTTCTTTTGATAGTTTCTTCCAAATCCTTTAACTGTTTATCGCCGTAACCCATTGCAGGCAATAGAGTTCCTGTTTTGGGATATTTTTTGAAAGTATCAGCTATCGAGGCTTGTGCATAAGGACGCGGGTCGATTATTTCGGCAGCTCCGAATTTTTTAGCAGCAAGCACACCGGCGCCGTACGACATTTCGCCGTGAGTAAGTGTCGGTCCGTCTTCGATTACTAAAACTCTCTTATTTAAAATTACACTTTCGTCGTCAACTGTGATTGGCGAGGCTGCTTCAACTACAGTTGCATCGGGATTGATGCGGCGAATATTATCACGAACGATTGTGATATTTTCAGGTAGTGCAGTTTCCACTTTGTTGATAACGACTACATCGGCAAGACGTAAATTTGTTTCGCCCGGATAATATGTTAACTCGTGACCGGGTCGATGCGGATCGGTAACTGTAATCGTCAAATCGGTTTTATAGAACGACATATCGTTGTTACCGCCGTCCCAAACTATTACGTCAGCTTCTTTTTCGGCTTCACGTAAAATTGCTTCGTAGTCAACACCGGCATAAATTATCGTTCCGCTTGCTATGTGAGGTTCATATTCTTCCATCTCTTCGATTGTGCAGTTGTGCCGTTTCATATCTTCGAGTGTGGCATATCGCTGAACTTTTTGCTTCACCAAGTCGCCGTACGGCATCGGATGGCGAATTGCCACAACACGTTTTCCCATTGCGCGTAAAAGTTTGCAAACTTTGCGGGATGTTTGGCTTTTTCCGGCACCGGTTCGCACTGCAACAACTGCAATAACCGGTAACTTACTTTTTAACATTGTTTGTCGAGTGCCGAGTACCATAAAGTCGGCGCCCGATGCCATTGATATCGAAGCACGTTCCATAACATAATTAAAATTCACATCCGAGTATGAGAACACCACTTGATCGATACTATGTTTTTTGATGAGATCGACTAATTCAGATTCTGGGTGGATAGGAATTCCATTCGGGTAAAGTTTGCCAGCGAGTTCAGCAGGATATTTTCTTCCATCGATATTCGGAATTTGAGTAGCAGTAAAAGCTACTACATTGTATAATTCGTTATCACGATATACTGTATTGAAATTGTGAAAGTCGCGCCCGGCAGCGCCCATAATTAGTACTTTAATCTTTTGCATAAATTTCCATTATTGTTATTCGAATTTATTTTATTTAAAAAATATTTTTTTCAGATGTAATTACTCGACCGTAACGCTCTTCGCCAAATTGCGGGGCTGGTCAACGTCGCACCCTCGTTTTACTGCAATGTAATATGAAAGCAGTTGAAGCGGAATTATTGAAAGTATCGGCATCAAGAAATCCAATGTGTGCGGAATGCGAATTACGTGTTCAGCCAATTTATGAATATGATCGTCGTCCTCGTTAGCGATTGCAATAATCCGTCCTCTTCGTGCGCGAACTTCTTGTATGTTGCTTAATATTTTTTCGTAAGTGCTGTCCTTTGTTGCAATTACGACGACCGGCATTTCGTTATCTATCAAAGCAATCGGTCCGTGCTTCATTTCTGCTGCCGGATAACCTTCCGCGTGGATATAAGAAATTTCTTTTAATTTAAGCGCTCCTTCTAATGCAACCGGGAAATTATAACCTCTCCCTAAATACAAAAAATTTCCGTGCGAGTAAAATGTATCGGCAATTTGTTGAATTTGATTAATATCTTTTAAAATTTTATTCACCTTTTCCGGAAGTTTCAGAAGTTCGCGGACAACTTGCCTGCCGTCGGCTTGCGACATTCCGCGTTTGCGTGCCATCATCAAGGTGATAAGCGAGAGAACCGCAAGCTGCGATGTAAATGCCTTCGTTGACGCCACACCGATTTCAGGACCGGCGTGAATATAAATTCCCGCATCACTCTCGCGTGCGATGGTTGAGCCGACTACGTTCACGAGTCCTAAAACATGCGCCCCGGCTGACTTTGCTTTTTTCAAAGCTGCAAGTGTATCTGCGGTTTCACCACTTTGGCTTATTAAAAAAACTACATCATCTTTATATATAACAGGATCGCGGTATCTAAACTCTGAAGCATACTCAACATCAACCGGAATTTTTGCGTATTGCTCAAGCATGTATTTTCCAACTAACGCCGCATGCCACGATGTACCACAGGCAGTAATAATAAATCGTCGTGCATTCATTAGAACATCAGTAACTTCGCTAAGCCCGCCTAACTTTGAAGTTCCTTCGTCGGTCAAAACTCTTCCACGTAACGCGTTGCGTAAAGTTTCGGGCTGCTCGTTAATTTCCTTGAGCATAAAATGATCGAAACCACCTTTTTCAATTTGCTCAAGGTCGAAAGTTATTTCTTCAACCTGTTTTTTAATTTCTTCATCAAATATTGTTTTAGTATAAAAACCATCTTTTGTAATACAGGCGATTTCGCCATCTTCCAAATAAACTACCTGCCGCGTGTGGCTGATTAAAGCGGCTGCATCGGAGGCAATAAAATTTTCGTTCTCACCGATTCCTATTACGATAGGACTTCCTTTGCGTGCAGTGATTATTTTATCAGGTTCGTTCTTCGAAATTACTGCGATACCGTAAGTGCCTTCTACTTCGTTAAGTGCGAGCCGGACTGCGGTAAACAAATCGGGTGTATGTTTGAGCATTTCTTCAATCAGATGTGCAAGCGACTCGGTGTCGGTTTCAGTTTTGAAGATGTGCCCGTTCTGTTCGAGTTTCTTTTTTAGTGTAGAAAAATTTTCGATGATGCCGTTGTGAATAACCGAGATAGTTTCGGTGCAATCGGTGTGTGGATGTGCGTTGACGTCGTTTGGTTCGCCGTGTGTAGCCCAACGTGTATGCCCGATTCCCATTTGTGAAGAGATGCCATTTGCTTCTATGTACTTTGATAGCTCGGCAACTTTTCCGGCTTTTTTATAAATTTGTACACCGTTATCGGAAATGGTAGCAATCCCCGCCGAATCGTATCCACGATATTCTAAGCGTTTCAATCCTTCCATTAAAATGGGGATAGCGTCTTTAAAGCCAATATATCCTACAATACCGCACATAAATTATACTCGATTAGTTAAAAATTTGGCTAAAGTTAATCAGAAATAAGGTAAAAAACAAAAAGAGATGGGGGGGGACTTGGTGATTTGTAAAACAGGAAAATAACAAAGTTGTGATGAAGTAACGAGTCGAATTGGTGAAGCGGAGTTATCAGACTTACAATCAATGATTTTGATTACTTTTGAATCAACATTTATTCAGAGCTAATGTCCTCAATCTATGGAAAAGCCAATCTTTTTTTTCGGTGGTTCCGGTGGAGTAATCAGTTGATTAATTACTTGAATTATTTGTACAATCTGGTGGTCGTGTTTTTTGAGTTTGCTTTCGAGTTCTTTTAATTTTTCTTCAACCTTTTTGGTCAGATTTGGACATCACAGTTTGTGATCTCCAGTTCATAAATTCATCTTTGGTAAGCTGAAACATAAAATCTTCAGGAAACCTTTCAATATTTCTGCGAACGGCTTGTTTTAGTGCGCGGGTTTCTACATCGTAAAGAGCTGATAGGTCTCTATCGAGAATTACTTTCTGATTTCTGATGACCAGAATTTTTGTTATTACGCTTTCTGCCGGTATTATTGATTTTACTGCCATTTATTTCCCACAATAAAAATTTGTATAAAATTAAACAGAAATAAGGTAAAAAACAAAAGAGCCGACTTCCCGCTCTGAGAAATCGGCTCAATTGTATCATTGAACCATTTATCCCTGCCCGCTATATTGAATCCGTTAAGGCAGGCGGGCATTTTTCCATTGATTCATTCATACAATTTTTCAATACCCAGTTAAATTTCCGATTTATTACACATCTAAATCATATTCAGAAATCGTAAGTTCGTTACTTACTTCACTTCCAAAATCCCGGGATTCTCGTCTTGCATTTCCCACAAAAACCATCGGCTAAATTATTTTGCAGCACCCCAATAACCATCAATGGATGTATGTCTAATATAAATATCATAACGATTATCACCGCCCTCACCATAATCCGGTGGAGGGTTTATCCAACCCAATGAATCACATATTCTCCAGCAATATTCAGCATATACCGCAGTCGATTCAGCCCAAGCGAGCGTAGTTGCATCTTGACCGCTAAGTGTATAATGAATTTTAAAGTTCGCTGTAAATATATATTGAACAGTTCCCGAAAGAGTGGGGCGACCAGACGTTTTCCCTAATACTAAAAAATCTCTTAAACTTTTTTCTGTACCACAATCGTCTATATCCTGTGTAAAAATATTTGATGGAAATATTAAAAACAAAATTAGTATATAAATCGACACGCACAAATATTTCATGCATATGAAATTTTTCATTTTCTTATTCTCCTTTTATATTTTATTAAAACATTATTAGAATTTTTCTGTATATTTTACTATAATACTACTGCAAACAAAATGGCCTTTAATGGTTATTTTCTAACCATTATATCCTGGCAGATTCGGCTTTTTGTTTTTAAAGATACCCGTTCTAGTGATAAAAACACTGGGGCGGGTTTTTATTATGAAATATCATTTTTTCTTTCACCTCCTTCCTCTTATAACAATCCCTCTACTATGAATTGGATCAAAAGTATAACCTACAGCAACAATTTGATTACCTTTTTGGTCCAAAGATTTAAATCTTCCATCACCGTAAAATTGATTAAAATATTTAAAACTTACTCCATTAAAGTGTGCAAGCATAAAATATTCGCCTGATATAAAAATATCATTTATTGCATTTCCCCTAACTCGCCAAGGGAAACCGGGGAAGTATGAATTCGTAAACGAATAACGGCGAGCTTCTCCCTTCGTATTATTTTTAGTCTGATATAATCCAGATGATGATAGTACATAAATATATTTATTATTGTTTGTCCAACAACTACCTAATCCACCCGATAAACTATCGTATCTAACCTTAAAGCGATTGTTATAATCTTCATAAACTTTCTCTAATATGTCGTTCTTCATTCTTAATAACACTGTAGGTTTAAAATCTTCCCAACCGCACGCCCAAACAACGCTTCCATCCGGGCTTCCCCATACGTCTGTCAAGTTCACATCCGTCCCGCCTTGTCCCGCCGAAGGCGGGAGCTCCAGCCGCCGCCAGTTTGCACCGTTGAAAAAAGCAATTGAGCCATTCGTACCTACCATGTATAAATTTGACGAGCTCGTTCCCCAAAATTTTGTAGGATATCCTGGAAATGAAGAACCAAGTGGATATTGAATCCATTTTGTACCATTCCAATTAGCTGGATGTGTGCTAGCTACCCATATATCATTTTCACTAAAAGCATAAATAGAATAAAGTTGTGTTACATATGGGCGACCTTGATATTCAAAATAAGCTTTTGTTAATTTCCATTCTTTGCCATTCCATTTGGCCATGTTGTACATCTCAGTTTCCCATTGCCCTAGTGAATCCTTTTTATAAATCTCACCAACCGCGTAGGCAAGAGTATCATTTAAAATAAAAACGTCTCTTAACACAGAGCTATTGCCATCTCCCAGCGTATCGATCTGCCAGGTAAAATTGTGCGAAGTTGTGTCAAGAGTTGGCACAAGAAGCTCTAAACTAGAATCAATTGGTGTGTTGTTTATAAATCGGTATGCTTTGTATGTGTATGTGCGCTTGGGAAGCAAGCCCTCGTCTAACAACAGAGTGTCATTTGTAAATAGTGTATTAGTTATTAGTGGTTTGCCATCGCGTGTGAGTAAAAATATTTTTGCTTGAACATTTGAAGTGTCTAAAAATCTCAGACGTATAAAACAATCAGTAACTCCGATGTCCTCAGCTTCAATTTTTAACTTTGGCACATGAACACCGTTGCCGTTGTCGGGCGGAAGAACACGCTCGCGACAGGCGCCAACAAATAACAAACAACAAAAAACAATTAACAAAAATTGTATAAATGGATTGTTGGAATATTGGATTTTAATTTTTGCTATCATGATTTAAGCTCCGTGAATAATGATTGAAGAACACCGAATGTAAAATTTCGAATCCACCTGTGTTCCGGAAAACGAAACTTTGGCGGACGAGTGTTGAATAAAGAATGCCGAAATAAATTTAGAAAAGGGATTGCATCTGGATAACAAAAACAAGTTATTACCAAATATCTTGCTTGCTTGCTTGCTTGCTTGCTTGTCCAGAGGGATGCTTCGCACTTGATTAGGATTTGAGAAAAAGATTGGGTGAGTGAAGAAGAGTCGCCACCCTGGAGAATATAGATTTTGATATATGCACTGTTTACCAATTAATGAAACTCCTTAATGTTATTAGAAAGTTTGTTATCTATTGGTACCAACTGCCGTAATCCACTGCGGGAAGTATAACATTTTTCGCGTATAAAGTCAAGCCTGCCTGCGGTAGGCGGGTGTTTTTATAAAAAATTTTACGAAAAATGTTTTTCGGAAATAATGTAAAAAACGCCATTTTCCCTAAGTCCACCTATAAAAGAGCCGACTTCCCCCTCTGAGAAATCGGCTCAATTGTATCATTGAACCATTTATCCCTGCCCGCTATATTGAAACCGTTAAGGCAGGCGG
>JAUXOG010000118.1 GCA_030682385.1 Bacteroidota bacterium | reverse complement strand
CGGGACAACAGTTCGGCAAGTTCACTATAAACTTCCGCCGTGAACCAATTTTGTAATATACTTTTTGCTCTTCTTTGATTTGATCTCTTTCTCCCTTACCAATGATTCGTGTTTCATTACATACTTTTCTGTATAAGGGTAGTTCTAATAATGAATAATGAACACCGAATGTCGAATGACGAATTGGAAAATTACTTCAAAATTTACCCCGTTGGATATTGTTTTTGTTTTTTAATTCACTCCATCGTCGGCTATCCAATGGGGTGAATAATTCCTTGCCTGCCCGTCCGGCAGGCGGGTTCGATATTCGATATTCTTTTGGATTTTTAGATCCACCCATAAACTACTTTCCAGTGTCCTTTTCCTTTGGTAGATTTACTCCATCCTAAATTATGTCTCTCCAATCTCAAAGATACATTTGAAGTTGAACCAATATAAAATGACCCATCTTTCTCGCTTTGCAATATATACACGAAGTATCCCATAAAAATGCAAAACCCAGCATCCGTTTCGGGAGGCTGGGTTTTTGCGGGGTCGACGAGACTCGAACTCGCAACTTCCGCCGTGACAGGGCGGCGCTCTAACCAGTTGAACTACGGCCCCAATTTTTAACTGTTTAATATACGAATTAATGTGAACACTTGCAAAAATATTTTAAAAAATTGCTTTTCTCGTATATAATCATTATCATATTTAGAGAATAATCTCCATAACCTTTTATAATGTTTATGATAAGATTTACAAAACATATTCTATTATTTTCTGTTTTATTTCTTTATACTTTCGAGGGTGCAGTTTATGGAACTTATTCATACAATATGATCATAGAGACCACCCTATCTACCAAAGATTCCCCCGACGAAAGCAATTTTCCTCAAAACATCCGACCTATATGGTCACACAAGAGACATATCAAAGAGGACAATAAATCGACCTGTCATGTTATTTTTTTCCCCTCTCTCTTCTCTGAAAACAATATTTTTTATTACACTCTTTTGTGGAGTTGTGGAAACGGGTTAATATCTACTATTTACTTTTTTGAAAATCAGGACCGTTCGCCACCACTTACCTGACATTGTTTAAATAATTAATTTCCTAGGAGTTAGTCGTACTGGGAACAATTCAATTTATATTAATAAAACGAGGTTACGTATGAACACCTATTCGACATTTTTTAAATCATTGATTATCGAGGGAAGGCAGTATTTCGTTCGTATTCTGTATTTCGTACTAGCTTGTTTCTTATTATCTACACATTCACAAGCTTCCCCACAACAATCAAATTCTTTACGTGAACGTGCAATGAACGCTAATCAGCAACTACGCAATTATCAACAGAGAATTGCGAGAGAAACTAAAAAAGAAAATCTTTATAAACAATCATCCTCAACAGGCAAAGTCGGAATCCAAGTCGACCTAAACTATAAAACTTCTTCCAATATAATATTCTACGACAACATGGAAGGAGGCGTAGGTGGTTGGACAACAGTTGCTTATTCCAACTCCGATATTTGGCACCAAACTATTTTGAACTCAACTTCAGCGGTTAAAAGCTGGTGGCCCGGTTTCGACCAGCAAGAAAACTACAACAACGACTCGAGAATTAACAACGCACTTATATCACCAACAATTAACCTCACCGGAACCGTGGGGTCTATCAATTTATTGTTCACAGAAAACTATACAACTGAATTAGGTTGGGATTATTGTATGGTGGATGTTACAACTGACGACGGTGCAAGTTGGTCCCACTTAAGAGGTGGTTACGGAGTTGCCCCATCAGGTACAAGCGATGGCTGGATAATTACTACACTCGACCTTACTCCTTATGCCAACCAAAGCATAAAAATACGTTTTTACTTTGATACAGGAGATCCATTATTTAATGAATTCCCCGGCTGGTTTGTAGATGATGTAATAATTTTCGACCAAAGCGGAATGATAACAGGTAAAAAATTCTTCGACGTCAATAATAACAGCATCAAGGACATCGGGGAACGCGGAGTTAAAGATTGGTTAATTACAGCAACAGGACAAGAAATTTCACTTACGACACGCACAAATTATCGCGGTAGATATTGGTTACCGTTGCCACTTGGCAGTTATATATTAACTGAAACACCACAACCAAATTGGGTACAGACATATCCACAATCGGGTCAATGGGATATTAATCTTGCAACTCCCGATACACTTGTCGATAGTATCCACTTTGGCAATTACACTCATGCAAGTTTTATTAACGGTATTAAATTCCACGACCTAAATCGGAGCAGTTCATACGACGGTGGAGATACATTAATCGGCGAATGGAAAATCCTTATCACAGATACGCTTGGTAACGTGATCGATTATGACCGTACAGACTCCATCGGTCAATATCAATTGTATGTTTATGAACCGGGAACATACATCGTAAAGGAGAACACGAAACGTGGGTGGGTGCAAACTTATCCAGCTGAAGAATATTATATCGTTGAAGTTCCTGATTTATTTTCAACAGTGAATGGTAAAGATTTTGGAAACTATTATGATCCAACCGTAAACGGAATATTAGGTCAGAAATTTCATGACCGTAACAAGAACCATTTACGGGATCAAAACGATGAGGGTTTAGCAGGTGTTAATATACGTTTATACAAACAAGGCTCAGGTGGTAAATTTAATAACTACAGAAAAACAACAACAGACAGCAGCGGTTACTATCAATTCCTAAACCTTCCGGAAGGAACTTATAAGGTTTTTGAAATACCATCACTCGGCTGGTATCAATCGTACCCCGAATCGTGCTACATCATTTTAATGGCTCCAGATGGTAAATTCGACACACTCGATTTTGGTAATTACCAAATTGAACCGGGTTCCGTCGGCGGAATGAAGTTCAACGACTCAAATGGAAATGGAAAAAAAGATGATGGAGAGAACGGATTAGTTAACTGGACAATTATACTCAGCGGTTCTACTATCTATGAAACAATGATAAGCAAGACTGTTGCTACCAATCAGGATGGAAATTACAGTTTTACAGGAATCTGGCCCGGTAAATACACAGTTAGCGAAGTATGGCGGCCCTACTGGAGACAAACTCTTCCCACTTACTTCAGACCTTATTTTGTTGACCTCGGTGCAGAAGAAGCCCTCATAGATAAAAATTTCGGCGACACTCCTGACAGTAACTTCACACTTACATTCAGGACCTTCTTACCTGAAAGTTTAGCGCTTGCAGTAGACCAGAAAAATAAACACAATTTAATAAAACCAAAGCCCGATAAGACCGAGTTCACAATCACACTCCATAACGATTATACCGCGCCAGCTCTCGGACTTATTGTTCATACATCAAAATCTATGATCCCGTCAACGGTAACTTGTTCAAAACCTGGGACTATTGAATTCCTCGACGTAAAATACAAGAGGATTAAAATAATATTTGAGGAATATGTTCAACCCGGTGATTCAGTTACTCTGCATGGATACTCGCAAAAGATTGGAGTGCAACATGCTTCAACTCAAAAGTGGATGACCGCGGTTGGCGGAATTTATGTCGGACACTTGGAAACGTTTACAAATGCGTATCGACTTCCGATGCCTAATGCCATCAATTTTTTGGCAGCAGGTGGAGGAACTAACTTGAAAGTCGGTGTAGGTGGGCCACATTCCGTGGTGCATCCAAATTACAAGTACGTTCAAAAATCATTAGTCGAGAAGAATGACCGAATGCATATTGGCATTGCAAGATGTTTGGACAAATTCTCCAACATGCGGACGATTAGAAATGAACAAAAATCACTCACACCGACAAAACACAACAATAAACTATTTGCAGAGGCAATAGCTCTGCGGGCAAATATTTTAGGCAGCGATTATGGAATATTACCACCTGGCTTCGGAAATTTAATCTTCGACGAGGGCGGTACAAATCCAATGAACAATGCTCCAATCAGGACGATTGCAGATATGTTGGATATTTACATGTCCTCGTACAAAGACACTGCACAGACCCCGCAATGCATAATGCCTCCCCTCTTTGCTGGTATTGACCCTGAAACACTTTGGACAAAGATAAGAAAGATTAACGGCGCTTTCAGTGGTCCGATTGACACTATAAGCTTTGGGACTAAATTAGAACTCAAAGGTGTGAAACCATTGGATGAAGTTCCTTTCTTACGTCTGGATAGTATAGCAATAAGTATGGGAACGATATCGATTATATCAATCCCATCAGCAATACCTGAACAATTTACACTCAACCAGAATTATCCTAACCCGTTTAATCCATCTACGATAATTGAATTCTACTTACCTCAGGTGAGTATCGTAACATTAAAGGTATATAACACTTTAGGACAGGAAGTAGCAACTCTGCTCGATAGACAAGAGATGGATGATGGGGCGCAGGAAGTTGAGTTTTCATCGGCGGATGCTCAGTTGTCTTCTGGAATTTACTTCTACCGCATCGTTGCCGAATCAGTAAAAGATGAAGACAATCCAGTCGGACAGAAATTTATGGGTGTTAAGAAGATGGTAATTCTCAAATAAGGACAATAGTCCAGACTAAGCGAGTAACAAAGAAGGGTGGTGAGTTAGCTTTCACCACCCTTCTTATTTTAATTAATTATAGATAAATATCCTTCAACTCTTTCAACATCCGGTGGAACTCTTCGTGTTTACCAAGTCCGATTTTCTCTTCTTCCAACTTCTCGAATTTCTCGTATAACTCAGTCTGAAGCTGGTCGGATAAAACTCTATCACCCATCGGAAAAAGAATATTGTTCTCCTTGTGTATGTGTCCTGTGAGGAGATTAATATAGCTTCTCATGCTGTTAGATATTTTAGACAAAGCATTTTTATCACCGGTCTTGAACTGTTCAAAAGCTTCAATCATTTCTTTGATAAATCCCCTGCCTACTTTATGCTCGAATAGCATAACACCGATTGGGCCATTCTCACGCGGGACTCCTTTGCTCTCCAGGACAGGAAATAATATATCTTCCTCTTTTCCGTGATGACATTTATCGGCAAATACCTTAAGAAATTCTATTATCTTTTCCTGATGAACAATATTTAGTTCCTGAACTTTTTCAACCTTATCAACTACTTTGCTCATTATATTTAGCATTAACATAATGCCCTGATGCTCTTGCATTAATTGTTCAGTTGCTTTCATGTTTACGTTATTTCTTTTTCTTTGTTTTCTCTCGCATATCAACTGCAAGATTATTAATTTTTGTCAAGCTCCTCTTCATCTCACTCCAACCATACCACAAAGCATAATCGGGATTTGCGTGGAAAGTACCTTGAAACGCTCGCATCCTATGTTCAAGAAACATTACAAACAACTCTTGTTCGACCTCTGTCGGTGCATCGTGGAAAGTAAGCAAATCCGGGAAATTGTACGTGTAGTTTTTAGCTTTTTTAATTACTCCATCCTTGTACAAACCTGCAACCGTTCGGATTGCTTCCGCCATCAACCTGTCAGCTTCTTTAATCATATTGTCGCCCTTCTCCAACTCTCCTTTTGCAAAGTTTGCCGAGTGACACTGATTACAAGTCTTAATCATTTTATCACGTTCTTTCTGCCAATCTTCTTGTGTAAGTCGGGCAACATCGGCAGCTTTTACAATATCGAGACGCGGTGTAGGTTTTCCTTCAGGGTCAAGCACACCTAAACCTTGAAGAATAGTTGCTCGGTCTGCAGCCCATTGTTTGTCCTCAGGTAATGGGAGTCGAACAGCAAGAAATCCCCAAGCAGTTCTAACTTCGTGGTTACCTTCCTGCATGTGACAAGTTTGACAAGTAGGTGCGGCAGTGTTTTCTGGCAGTGTTTTATTTTGTTTTAATAAATAACGTACACCGTGTTTAGATGAAGAATACATTTCCCATTGCGGATGGTCGAAACCCATATGGCAAGTCTGGCAAGCTTGCGGTTGTTTTGCTTCTTGCACTGAAAAAGTGTGTCGAGTATGACAAGCATCGCATGAAGCGACTCCGAATCCAGCACCACTCTTTTTTAAATCTTTTATCTCGGCTTCGGTTTTCATTCCAATTTTATGGCAACCGCCACAGCCTTTCATACCTTCCATCAATGCCATCGGCTGCATGTGTGCAGTGGGCATGGCTTTCATAGCTGCCCAAGCCAGTGCATGTTTACCTTTTTTGTATTGCTCAACTTTTTCATCATGACATTCTGCACATTTTTCGGGTGTGGGAATTTTTACCAACTCGACGGTGGTCGCTGAGTTATGTTCCTTGCCATGGCAGGTGGAACACGTGATATCATTCTGACTGTGTTTGCTTAACTGCCAGTCTGTGACAATATTCGGAGTAGTCTTTTTATGACACTCAACGCAGGTTTGTGCGGTTAAGCCACCGGACACAAACATTGTCACAACTACCACAAGTGTTGTACGTAAAAGTAAATTTTTCATTTATGTCTCCTTGTAAATTGTTTGTTTTATTCACCATATCGTTTTTTATAAAAATCGAGTATTTCTTTTTTCTGTTCCTCTGTTAATCCTTTTTTCCATTCATGAAATTTCGAATCCATAACCTGCTTGGTTGAACCTTTTTGAATCTTTTCAGCGTCCGGGATAAATTTGTTGTAAAAATGTTTTGCGACTTCATAGAAACCATGCCACTGTGTATAGTCAGGACCCATCATTGATGCGCCCATACGCGCACGTCTTCCCTCGTGATGCCAAAGCTCGTAATAAATCCACTCAATTTCTTCATCGAACGGTGTCTTTGTAAGTTTTTTATCAGCATAAAATTTATCCATTATGCCCTTTGCCGGTTTACCGAATTTCTCGTTATACAGTTCTACAGCCTCGTCATACTGTGTAAAGAAATTTTCGGTGTGTTCTTTCGCATGGCACTGCATACAAACATCTTTCATCCTTGAACGTTTTTCAATATCGTTTTCTAATTTAATTGAGACTGGCGGGCGCAGTGTCCAGCTAATTCTCCTTCCGATGTCGTGGCTTACCTTCTGGCTCGGTGTAGCACTCATATGGCACGTTACACATGTAGGCGCTGAGGTATAATCCTTTCCTACAACCCATTCCTCTTTATCTAAATTCATTAGACCTGTGCTTCGAACGGCTTGGAATTTTATACCGTGTTTAGATTCAGTATAAATTTCCATCTGAGGATGGTCGGGTCCCATGTGGCATTTACCGCATGCCTCAGGCTGGCGGGCTTGTGCGACTGAGAAACTGTGCCTTGAATGACAAGCTGTGCAAGAGCCTTTACTTCCATCAGGATTTACCCGACCGATGCCCGTATTGGGCCAAGTTGTAGCATCGAGCTTGCCGTTTTTTACTTGAACAATACTTCCATGACACTGTCTGCATCCGGAATTTGCAGCGGCTGCGCCTTCAACAATCTCTCCGAGGATATTATCCAAAGAGCCGATGAATTGGGCAGCCTTCGCATGGTGACTTCCGTCGAATTCTGTTACCTCCTGCTCATGACATTTACCGCAATCCCTTGGTGAAACTATGGTTGCAATTCGCTTTCCATAATGGTCGAACCCATCGGCATCACTCTGTTCGGCTTCATGGCAATCGAAACAACCAATGTCATTTTTAGAATGTTTGCTTTCGCGCCACATCTGTACGATACTCACCCCCATCCCCTCTTTCGAATGACAGTCAATACACGCTTTACTGTCATCATCTTTTAAGGGGCGATTATTTTCAGAGTTTTTAAATCCCAGGGAGAGATATAGCACACAAATAGAAACAGCTAGAACTGTAATTATTGACGAATATTTTTGTCTACTCATAAAAACCTCCATAATTTAATTTATACCGATTATTGTTTTAAGTATAATTACTACCCGAATCAGACTGATAAAATATACTTATCTCAATTGATAATATCAACTTTATTTCTCAGCGATGATAAATATATCGTTAGATTCTCTCGGATTGTATTGACCCATAGAAATTGTTCCGTAAATATTTATGTTAATATATTTTGAATCTGTTAGTAATCTTTCTAACAACTCTTTTTGAATTGGAAATAATAAGATCGACCGGATGTCCGCTCCAATATTGTTTCCTGCTTTGTCTATAGTCATAATATTAAATTCTAATAATGACTCTGTATATGTATAATATCGTATAAATGTTTTGCCCTGAATCTCGCGGACACTTTGTATCTTTTTCTTCTCTGAAAGAATTTTATTGTAATTCAATATTTGTAAAATTAACTTTCCGCCTTTCATTAGAAGTCGATAAAAATTGTCTAACGCTGTTTTTATCTCTTCAGTTGTGAGCAAGTGGGGAAGAGAATTTCCCATACAGAATACACCATCGAACCCGGAATCCACTTTGGCTGCTAACTCCTGAAAACTCGCTAATACAGTTTTTATCTCTACACCGTAAGATGCCTTTTTTGAATTTAAGAGGTCTATCATATTTTGGGATATATCGGCAGCAGTAACTTCGCAGCCAAGTTTAGATAGTAAAATCGAATGGAAGCCCGTCCCGCAACCCGCATCAAGAACTTTCTTAATATAAAATTGGTCAACAATTTTTTGAAAAGCAGAACTCTCTTTTTTAAAACGAGATTCAAACTGAGTCATCAAGTCGTAATCACCGGCAAACTCATCATAAAAATATTTTATTTGATCAGAATCCATAGTGTTCTTTTTTTAATGTTGTAGGATTTTACTTCCCAATAAGTTTCCTTTAATACCTATTGTTACTATTTCTATCGGTAAAACGAGCCCGGAATAATTAGCTGCCTCTTGTACCAACCTCACTAATCCCGAACAACACGGAACTTCCATCATCACAACCTTTACACTCTTTAAATTTGCTGTTTTAAATATCTGAGCAAGCTTTTGAACATAAGGAGTTGTATCGTCTAATTTCGGACAGGCGATGGCAATTGCGTTACCCGATAAAAATTCGGAATGAAAATTTGGATAAGCAAACGGAACGCAATCGGCAACAAGCACAAAATCAGCATTCTGGAAATAAGGCGCAGTTGGCGGGACCAAATGGAGTTGAACGGGCCACTGACGAAGCTGTGATGCAAAATTTACTTTTTGTTCTTGTTCTTGTGCTTGTGCTTGTGGTTGCGCCCACTGGATAGTTCGTGCTGACGGACAGCCACCACCCAACATATTCATTTTTGAAAAAGATAATTCGTGCCCGTGCTGAGCCATGTGGTCAATGTGGGTTTGCAGTTTATCCGGTGCATTTAATTTAATATGTTCATTTACACTTACATTGTCATATTCTTCAGTAAATTCTTCGACAACTGTTAAAGCATTCTGAGGACAATCTCCGAGGCAGGCACCTAATCCATCGCAAAAACTTTCTTTAACAAGTTTTGCTTTCCCATTTACAATTTGCAGTGCACCTTCGGGACAAGAGGGAATACAGAGGGCACATCCGTCGCAAAGTGATTCATCTATTTTTATAATTTTTCTTTTTACCATTTATTTTCCTTTTTTTAATCAACTGATATTTTTCTTTTATCATACAAACATTCGCCCCCCGCCTACCATAGTCCCGCAAAGCGGGACGGCGGGCAGGCCGCTGGGGTCGGTTTGCTACCGTATTTCATGTTCTACAGACATTCGACACCTACGGAGTCGAAATCATATCCGAAATCTTATCTACAGACATCTGCCTCCTAACGGAGACAATCACAGTTAAATTTTATGCATGAGTCCGTAGGACTCGCATGTTTGTAGAAGAATGATCGTAACCATATTTCCGCTCCAGAGGAGCGGTATGTTCATCTATAATTTAATCCTTCGGTCCATACTCAGGCACCTGACCGCCGAAATGTTGGTAAAGTGGTTTATCCAACTCTTTAAATCTTTTTAAGTATTCTTCTTCAGAAATTTTATTCTGCCAATTTCCAGTCAAGATAGCAAGACCGGTAATTCCGACAAACACACCGATTATAAGGGATGCAAACACCCAGTTCGATACTCGTGTGTTAGTGAACTGAGATTAAAACTCAAGCGTCTTTTTTACCGGACAAGCTTGCACACATTCTAAACACCTTGTGCATTCGTCGCTCCACACGGTTTTGACTTTGTGAACTTTTATAGTATTCGGGCACGCTTTTGTACACAAGTCGCAGTTAACACAATTAGATTCAGCCCGCTTAATTTTTATTGGACTCAGCCAACTCAAAACTCCTAACAAACCACCGTAAGGACAAAGATAGCGACACCAAAAGTTTTTGATTACAACCGAGAGTAAAACCAATATAATTATTGTCCAAAGTGCAAATTGAGAAATGTTTTCAAAAAAGTAGTACATCTTGATATCGGCAACTTTGTTATACGGACTATAGATAAAAGCTTTCAAGGCTTCTGTATCCATCGTCCAAAAAATTGCCCATACAAAAAAAGCAAGCAGTAGATACTTCAAAGAACGTAAGGGGTAATCGAGGAATTTATTTACCGAAATGTTTTTACCAAATAGTTTTTTCCCGAACATCCACAAAGCTTCGCTTATATATCCAACTGGGCATAGCCAACTGCAAAAACTTTTCTTGAGAAGCAACCCGGTTGCGACAATCGCTACAAATATTATCAAACCCGACGGATGGATTTCGTTAATGATACCTGTTTGAAACCAGTACTTCAAACTAATCAGTGCGCTAATTGGTAGAAATCCTTCGACACCCGCAGGGCGTCCAAAATAAGGAAAAGAGCCACCGGATTCCCCCCATTTTATAAACAGATAGAACTCGATTCCGATCCAGATTACCAAAAGTGCAAAACTTATCTGTACAACGTTTCTGAAATATTGTGAATCTTCCTTCAGCCGCCAGGTAATTCGCCTCAACAAATTTGGTTCATTGTTGAAATTCAGCTTGGGTTTCCTTAATTCAGATGGTATTTTTTTGATTCCTCGATCGTTTAGGAAGAAAGATGCTTTCTCAAAATTTATAATATCTTTTTTAGATTTATTATTTTCAATAATGCTTTCTTTGTACGACATATATTTATCGATAATTTTCGTTTAATATGTAAAAATAGTCCAAATCCTATGCCAGAAATCAGAGGTTTTTGTCTTATTATAAGATAAAAAAAACTAATTGTAACCGGGTTTACTAATTTCGTCAGCCATTTGCTTTAAATTTCTCATCTTTAACATTTTTACGATTCCTTCTCGTAAATCTTTCCAGCTATTATGCAACGGGCATGGACTATCATTAGAACAATTTGGAAAACCTGCAACACACGCAGTGCTGTAGGCAACACCATCAATCGTATCTACAATATCTTTGAGATTAATATCAGAAGAAGGTTTGCTAAGGCAAAAACCACCCTGCAAACCTTTCTTCGATTTTAAGATTCCTTTATTCGATAACATTTGGAATATTTTTCCAAGAAAATGCTGAGGTATATTAATATGATCAGCAATTTCCTTAATCGAAATCCATTCCGTCTCAGTTTTTTTTGCTAAATATATCAACGCCTGGATGGCATACTCACATTGTCGGCTAAATATTAAACTCATATCTTCTTAAAAGCTATGTCCTACACTTTGATGGCAGGTAAAACACTTTTGTCTGTTCTTATGTGTTTGTATAAAAACTGCCGATAATGTTTCTTTATGACAACGGATACAATTATCTTCCACTACGTTAGAGCTTCGGGATTTAATTTGAATCACTTCTGGCGGACCGAATGTAAATGCCCAAGAATGATTAAAACCGTTTTCTGCTTTTACTAAATATTTCCTAATGATGTTATCAGGAGTATGACATCCATTGCATGCGATATCTCTATGACTTGCTGCGTTCCATGAAGAATAATTTTCCCGCATTAGATGACAATTAACACATGCTTTTGGATCGTCCGACATATACGAATAACCTTTTGCATAGATAAAAGTATAAATACCAACACCTAATAATATTCCGATAGCAGAAAACAGCAAAGGTAAAAAAGATTTTTTCAGATTACTCATTTACGGGTAACTTTTGTTAAAATTTTAAATGCCGATAATTCTGCTTGTCGTGCAAAGTCGCGTGCATCAGCCAAGATTCGTGCTGACTCCTGCGGGCTGTGGAAACCCATACTATTTTCAGCGCTGATAAAATCCCAACGCATCTGAGCTTTCCGATGCAACAGCCGCGCTTCTTCTAATTCCTTATCGCTCACACCTGATTTCATAGCCATTTTTAAAACATCCATTGCAGCGAGAATTGCTTTTTCGGACTTCTGCATAGATTGATAAGTTTTATCCTGTATCTCCAATACACGGCTTTTCATCTCCGCCTCACTTTGACGATGGCAGTTCAGGCAAGTGTTGGAAATATTTTCCAAAGGAGTTCTTATCCAGTGATCAGTTATCTTAATTGCACCTTCGCGTTTATAGGGCATGTGGCAATCGGCACAAGCAACGTTCGAGCGTGCGTGAATACCCGTCGACCAAAACTCAAATTCAGGGTGCTGAATTTTTATCATCGGCGAATTAGTTTCAGCATGATTCCAATCAGTAAAAGCAACATCGGAATAATATGAATCGATGCTATCGATGTTTAAGCCCTTATCCCAAGGGAATGTTAAATATTTTCCCGGTCCTTTAAAGTAATATTCAACGTGGCACTGGGCGCATACATAAGTTCGCATCTGCTGTCGGTCGGCTTTCGACAAATCAATTCCCCGACGTTCCATTGCTTCTTTAAATGCGATGCGGGTAATTTTTAAATCCATCGTATTAGCATCGTGGCAATCGGCACAGGAAACGGAATGCTTGAATCCATGCTTTTCTACCAAATCTTTTACAGGTATTTTATAAAAAGCTTCCGCCCCAATCGAATCGATTAACTTCGGTACTTGCGGACTTTTACAACTCATACACGTTCCCGGTTTATTATCGCCCAATCTTTGCGAAGAAAGCATATCCTGCAAAGCATTCATATGCCCGCGTTCTTCTTTGTAATCTATACCGAAGGGGTAGCCGGCAAAAAGTCGTTTATAATCAGGATGTTTATCTAATTTTTGGAATGATTCCGACCCACCGTAACGTCCATACTTACTATAATCTTCCAGTTCGCTCGTTCTCATCGTTTTTATATAGGAATCGTATTCTCTTGGGAAATTATCTCTCCAAACCGCCGGGTCAGGTTCGCCTTCCGGTATTTCTTTGAGTTGTAAGTAGGTAATCCGTCCTTCTTGTTTATGCTCAAATATATTTACCAATAAACCAACTACAGCAATAGTGAGAATTATGCTCACTGCCAATAAAGCGAAATATCTTTTTTTAATTTCCATATTTTATCTCTCTCATTAAAATGAAAATGAAGTTGTTAAATATCCCCAATGTGCTACATCGGCACCGCCAAACTTATTACGCATCACTATGCCCGGTAAAAATAAACCACCGCCGCATTCGAAACTTACGTATTTGTTGTACTTCCAATTTAAAACGAAATCAATCTCTTGACCTAATTCTGTTTCGTCCGACGCAGGCGGATTTAATTTTTCTGCCAGTGTAAAATTATGTAACGCGATGTTAGCGGTTACCGATTCATAAGGATGGAAAATAATCCGAGCGTAGATATCTTGCAGCCCTCGCTCGTCGGTATGTTTTGGTATGCTTATGAAGTAATCCATAAAGCCGTAGAATTTATGCCCGGTAGCATACGGTGGTTCGAATGTTTTGTACTTTGCATCGCCCGCCGGTGTGCCAGATAATCTTTCGAATGAAATAGATGCAGAAGAAATTGGGATGTCAGTAAAATTATAACCTGCTGTTAGAGCAAATAGATAAGCCGATATATCATTCCCTTTTTTCCAACCGTTTTGAATTGCGAGGTCGCCTTCATAAAATAATTCATTGGTGATAGCTCCTTTTGCATATAAACCGCTCGTGAAGCGTGATAAATCGTTAAAACCGGATACAGATACATTTCTATCAAGTTGATGAAGTGTAAACAAATCAACTTGGTGACCGGAAAAGTATTTTGTAGAATAATACAGTCCGCTGAATAATTGTCCGGCATCTCTTACAAACTTTACATCTGCCGGAGTAGCTGCGGACGGAGCTTTATTCGTTTCGGCTGTATTCATAACAAACAAATCGAAGCGGTGTTCAGGAATTTCGTAACGAAGCAACCCACCGTCATAAATCCGGCCGATGTTGTTCCACATAACTGCGCCCATCATCCGCTCACTTCCGTATGATAAACGTTGCCTGCCTAATTTGAAAGATATCTCATCATAAATAAACTTATCGAGTTGCAAATAGCCCTGATGCAAATCAAGATTGCTTGTGTTGCTGATAGTATTAAAACCGTTTGCATCTTTTTCTTCACCATATATTCGTGCATCTTGTATTTGAAGATAGACTTTTGCATTTTCGATTGGTTGGATATTTGCCCCAAGTCGTGCACGAAATAAGCTAAAATAATTTGGGGGAGTAGCATTTTTAAAATCTCTTCCATCAAGTTCACTCCGAACACGAAGTTCCCCGTCCCATTTAATTTCCTGAGATTTAGAAGAAGAAATAACTACTAATACTACAAGAATTATTGTTAAAATTTTCATAGCACTTTCCTTTTATTGTTGATAATAAGAGTAATTTGTCTTAATATAGAAAATGAATATTATAAAAACAAATTTGGATGTCTGGTACACTCTAAAACGACTATTGGATTGTTCTTGCATTTTAAGAGAACATCAAAATAACAACTCTGATGAAAATGAGAATCCAACCAACTCCCACAATTATCCAAGCCACTTTTTTAGCTATTTGTGCGATAATAAGTATGATGGTTATAATAGCCAAGAGTCCGATTGGTTCAGTTAATTGATGTAATGATTGAGCATTTGGAAATATTACAAGTATGCTATCTATGATTTTTTGCCCGATGAAATTAGCGGCAGTATAAATGAATTCTAAAATTGATGTTAAAAAATCTTTGGGTATTGTGTTTGGTTGCATAGGTTAATCGACCTCACATTTTATTTTGACATTTTAATTAAAACATAAAACAACTTTTTCTGTAAATCTCGCCATCTCGCGGTTATAATAATATTTTGTAAATCAACGTAAGTCTCTTCGTGTCGCACTTCTTGTCCTTCATAATTATCTGCTTTCTGGATAGATTTTAATTTTGTACAGATCTGACGGGCTAAGTTTAATCGCGCTAACCGCTCGGCTTCCAACCAGGAACTTGTTTCATAGAAATACTCAGGCGCAATACCCACGGCAGGAATAAATAATGAATCAGTTGGAGGAGAATTAATCCATACCGGAGATTTTATATCTGAAAAAGATATCCGTTCAGGTTGTAATTGGTCTGAAACATTATTTGAATCACCGATAAGAATTATAATTAATTTATCAGTAATCAGTGTATCAATTCCTTTGAAAGAATTTAAAGCTTTAAAATATTGAAGAGTATCGTAAGTTTCCTTGAAATTGTGACCCATCCAAAACGTACCGATTTCTGTAGCCCAAAAAGCTTGCCCACCGGTAATTCGAGAATTTTTATTTCTTGCATAGTTTTCACAGGCATTTTTGAATGCTAATGCTGTCGAAGAATCGGTATAAAAAGAGAGGCGGGCATAACCTACCGCTGTGTTATTAGCATCTATCTTGCCTTGTTCAATAAACCATTTGGGATATTCTTGACAAAAAGATTTGGTATTGAAGTATATTAAGCACACCATTGAAATGATTAATGAAATAAAATGTTTCGATCTATTATTTTTATAATTTATTTCCATTGGTGAATAATGATTAAAACAATATGGTGCGCAAAAATAAATCTTTGACACACCATATTTAATTTAAAGTATTTTGATTATTGACCTTGTTGTTTTTTCCAATCTTCGTATTTTTGGACTTCGTCATCTAATTCTTTAAATGTTTGCGTCGCACGGAATCTTGTGTACATCTGCTCATTTTTTCTAATCTGTTCTAAAAAAGCCTGGTTTGCTGCACCTACGTGATATTCAACTAAAATCCAAGCCCGCCAAATCTCTCCTTCTTTACATTGTTCCTGATATTTTGCACGGCTTCCTGAGAGAACCGTTGAAACCACTGTTTTACTCGCTTGAGTGTACATATCTAATAACTGAGCATCCTGCATGAAACCTGTTTCTTCATTAAATCTCTTTTGAAGTCCATTAATCTTGATTTCCTGTTGTCTGCCTATTTCAGTTCGAGCAGCCTGTGTAGCTTTATCGACCGATAATTGTAAATCTTTTGATGTTGCAGTATTAGGAGCAAAAAGATAATTAGGATCTTGCGGTACATTATTATACCATTCTGGAACTTCACAAGATTTCTCCATTTTTGAGCTGCTGCTGCAACCAATGATTGATATAATGATTACTAAAGCAATAAAAAGATGAATTAAATTACGCATTTGAACCTCCTATATTATTATTAATTATTGTGAATTAAGTATTATGTATTATGTATTTATTGTGATGTATTATTTTAATAAATAGTTATTCAATAGTTTACCATTATCCTATTTTTTCCTTTCCCTACCACCTGCGGCGTTTGCTCGCGGTTGTTTAAATACCGCGCTTGTTCGGGAACATTATTTAAAAGATACTGCTCAACCTCTTCGACTGTTAACTGTTTATCGTTGTTTATATCTGCGTTGCCTTGTAATGCTTTTAAAAAATAATAGGTGAATAAACCGTGCTTTTTCTCAGGATACCAGTTTGAAAGCTGTTGCCCTGTTGAAGATGCAAATAAAAGTCCATTCTCGATTGCCATAATAGGTTCTTCGACTGAAATAAATACCGGGCTGACTTGTTTTAATAACGCACCTTTCGGACTTGAGCCGCTGAAACAAGCATCAATTACAACGGTAATACTTTTTGCCGGTAGTTTAGCGAGTTGATTGTAAAACTCTTTTAAAGGATATCCGGTTGATTTAGCGTATGCAGGATTACAATCGTAAGGAACGAAGAATGTTTCTTTTGTTTCCGGGTCTGGTGCGCCGTGACCGTTGTAATAAATGAAAACATCCGATTTACCGGGCTTAATATAATTACGTAGTTGTTCTTCAAATATGCGCTTGAAGTCGCCTAAAGAAGCGTTCTCATTATCTGCAAAAATAATACGTCTTTCATCGTACCCAAATATATCGGTTAAATATTTTTTCATTATTGTAGCGCCTCGATTGGCATAATCCACAGATGGAACGTCCGTATTTTTATAACGCGAAATACCGATAACAACTGCAACAGCGTCTGGATTTTTTTGATGTGTTACAGGAATGTTTTGTTCGATATCAATTGATAGACCCGTTGCCAGCTCAACTCTTTTCATTTCATCTTCCATTTTTCCTTTAACAACAACCTCTTCTAATTTAGGAATTGTTTTGTGCAATTCCAGCGGCAGTAGATAGTTGCTTACACCAAACCTTTTATGCTTTTCCGTGATAGAAACAAATACCGGTACACCTGTAGCTTTTTGGTTTGCAAAAATGGAAAACGAAATATCTTTGTATTCTCCGCTATTCAGTAGGACGAATTGCCAATTCGTCTTACTATCCGGCGTAAGAAAAATATTCTCGCCAATATTCACTGATGCAGAAACATCCGATGCTTTACCGGCTCCCGTGTTTTGGATGCGTGTTGTTACTTTCACAACTTCTCCAACTTCAATTCTTCCATTTCCATTTGCATCATCAATTCCAACATCTACTACTTCAAGTTTGGGCGGTGTGAATGCTTTTGTTGAAAAGGTAATTTTAGTAGGCGGAGGGGGGAAACCGTTGCTTTCCGAAAAGGTCAGCATCAGCGAAACTTCTTTCGATTCCACATCCAACGATGCGGAAATAGGAATTGAGACTTCCTTAGTTTCGCCCACACCAACTTCGCCAATAAACATTTCCGAAGGAAATGTAAGCCCAGAAATCTTCTCGGGAGAAAGTTTTACTGAAAGACCGTACGCACTGCCTTTGCCAATATTGGTGAGTTTGAGAGAAAGATTGGTTTGTTCGGTTGCATCAAGAAAACCATCTTCAATAGCACCATCTAATTTTGTTGTTACATTTATTGCGGGGGGAAATGTTGGTATGGGAATATTATTTTTTTCTGTAGTTGATGTTGAATTATTCTTAATTCCCAAAAAGCTACCTATCTCTTTTAAACTAGGAAAATCAAAATTAATACCTAAAGAAAATGACCATAACGAACCATTTTCTAATGTTTGATCTTTAGTTTCGATCCCTCCACCCGGTGTTACTGGTACTGGAAGTGGAAGCAAATTTACACCAATGTTTGTTGTAAAGTTTTTCCATTTATATAATATTCCTGTTCCTAAAAGGAATGCTAATTTCTTTTTCGATTGACTTTCATTTTTTACATCATCTATCTCCCACCCTTGATAAATATCATTACGATATAGGTATTTTATTCTAATGTGTCTATACTTAGTGGTAAGATTAAAAACCCCAGCTTCAAAGTACAAATCCAATGGGTACACTGGTATAACATTGTTGATACGCCACATTAATCCTTCTCCAACTAATGTACTTATATCAGTTTTTTCATCTTTCTTTCCACCCCACCCTTCATAACTGTCATCAATCTTTGCGCTACCGTTAAATATATACGAGAGAGAAATTGTATTCTGTATTCCATTTATGTGAAAAAAGTAGTATGCAGAAACATTTTCAAAATTTCCTCCCTCTATAAAATGATGGTTAAACGAAAACCCAATAGAATTAAAATCATTTTTGTTTTCTTGAGAGTCAAGTTTTTGAACGGAAAGTATTACTACGAATAATATTAAATAATACTTTTTCACATTTCACCTCTAACAATTAACGATGAATATCTTTGTTTATAAACTCTAAATGCGAAGCAATGCTATTAAAAACGAAATGTAATTCATCATTTTTATAACCTTGCAATAGACAACAACATGGTGACTGATATTTACAAGTTGGCGATTCTTTAAAATAGGATTCTACTTTCAAAATTGTTTTTATATCTATATTCTTCTCCTCAGTATCAGAGATAAACCACAGAACCGGCAAAATTGAGACTCCTTGTTTTCCCAATTCATTAAAAACCTGTTGCTCTTTTATTCTTTTCTGCGCAACCCTGTAATCAATAAAATTTCTGAATGTAAAAGCATTTTCTACTTCTTCATATTTAACCCAAATATTTAAAACTTCAATATGAAATATTTTTTCTTCACCACTTTTTGAGTCTTTGAACCTTATTGAAAAATCGGGAGATTTTCTGTTTTTAGAAACTTTGTATTCAATATCTATTATTTCACAGTTAGTTATATTCTTTACGAACAGAACCGTTTCCATTTCCGCTAACTTATGTAAATACTCAGATTCAAAATCATCAAAGTTGGTAAAAAGGCTATAAAGTTGTTTTCTCATTTTAGAAATTAATTCCGACTTCAAAATAGAAACAAGTTTTTGGGAAAGTTCTTCGATATGATTCAACATCTTTAGATGATGTGCATCCCCTTTTTCCGCGAACTCTATCAAATCATATAAGCAAGTTTCAGCGGGATAAAATTCATCTCTTTGAATTGCTTCATCTCTTGCATTATTTCTACGAATAAATTTGGGGATTATTACTTTTTTCCAGTCTGATTTACTAGGAGAAAAGTGTTTAATTAGAGTTGGACAATATTTCTCTACCCATTCTTTCAAGTATATCTTATCTGTTTCTTTTGTTAAGTCATTCATTGCAAATTATTTTATATTGAGTTTTTCCTATCCCGTTTGCAACTGTTTCGATTTCGTCTTCGCCTGCTCAAGTGTCAATTGTTGTTGTGCCTCCATGCCCATAGCAAATATGAAAGCAAGCCAAATAATAATCCATCCGTTATGTTTCATTTTATCCTCACCAACTAATTTAAATAATCTTGGTATTTTCATATAGTTATTCTTAATTTTTCTTTTTAAAAATAGTGAGAATCTTTGCATCCGAGCTTCGCCTGTCTATCGGTATCTTATAAAGCCATTTAGCATAATGTGTTAACATTGCCTGTTTAAGTTTAATATAATTCCCTTCGAATTTTGTCTCTTCAATAGACGAAAACAGAACTTTATCTTTTGATACAACAGCAACAAATGTAATATAGGATTTCTTTTGGTTTGGTAGTGTTTGTAATGTCAATTTATAAGCTGTCGTTGGAGGAAAATAAATTGGGGCATCTGCTTTAATTGTATTATTGCGGCTGAGATTATTTGGAAATAAAAGTGTTAGTGAATCGTTTTCAATCGAAAATATTGTCAGAAAACCGCTTCGGGTTGAAGTAATAGTAAGAAAAACCGGCTCGTTTTCCGCATACGATTCGCGGTTGGATTCCAAACTCACCTCAAAACCAGTGTCAGGTTCACCCATCTGAATTGCAATGAGAGCTTCGAGAGATACTTTGATTTGGTAGGATGAGCTGAGTTCGTCACCTGTTCCTGAAATCGGAATGGGATGGCTAACTTTTACATGTCGCTCATCTAAAATCAATCCCCTCGTATTAGATTCTGCAAATTGAGTAAAAAAGTCGGTTAGCGTTTGGTTTGTTTCGGTTTTCAGAGCAATATCGGCAGCTTTGATTATTATCCTGCTTTTTTCAAAGCATCTGCCCGGGCTGCATCTAAAGCTCGTACACGCATCTCGTTAAGGTCAGTGCCTTGCGCAACCCCATCGCCTTGATACCAGTGCGGTTCTTTCTCATTTTGAGAAAATATAGACTGGGTAAAAAGAATTAAAAATATGAAAGCAATGCAATGACTTTTTGTAAAGTTCATACAAGTATTGAATTGTTGTGTAAAAATAAATTTTATATACACATTTTTTATCTCAAAAATTTTCTCTGTCCGGCTCAAGAAACAATTTGATAGCCTCACGGATATCCATCTTAACGTGTGAAAGTTACTACATTGTTTTGAAAATAGCAACTTCTAAACTTGACAGTTCCGCTTATCTTTTCTTTTCACCCTTCGTCTTGCTTGTCTTGATTACATTCCTTATTTTATGTAAAATTAAAATGGTTATAAACGACAACAATATCACGCATAAGCAACGGGAACGATTATTTCTATTGGATGGGAGCGCGCTCGCTTACCGTGCTTATTATTCTTTCATCTCACGACCGCTGATAACATCGAAGGGTGAAAACACGGGCGCAGTTTTTGGATTTGTAAACAGCTTGATGAAGATTTTAAATGAGGAAAAACCCGACCACATCGCGGTCGTGTTTGATAGACCGGAGCCAACTTTCCGCCATAAAATGTACGAGCCGTATAAAGCTACGCGACAAAAAATGCCCGAGGATATGGCTTCACAACTCGCTCGGTTAAGAGAAGTTGTTGAAGCTTTCAACGTTCCGATACTTGAAATGGCTGGTTACGAAGCTGACGACATAATGGGAACACTCGCACACAAAGCCGAAGCTGAAGGAATGGAAACTTTTCTTGTAACGAGCGATAAAGACTTTATGCAGTTGATCTCTCCCCTCACAAAAATTTATAAACCGGGTAAAAGTGGTGACGAGTGGGAAATTATCGACTTCGAACACGTGGAAGAAAAGTTCGGCGTTACCCCCGATAAAGTTGTGGAAGTTTTAGGTCTCACCGGCGACAAATCAGATAATGTACCCGGAGTGCCGGGAATCGGTGAGATGACTGCAATCCCGCTTGTTCGTGAATACGGTACGATTGAAAATATTTTAAATAACATACACAAAATTTCAAAGCCGGCACTTCAACAAAAATTAAGAGATAATAAAGAAATAGCCCTCCTCTCCAAAACACTTGTAACCATCGATACGAATGTACCAATTGATGTGGATATTCATCATCTCAAAGCTCAACAAAAAGATATCGCTAAACTTACAGAGCTTTTTACTGAATTAGAGTTTAAATACCTCATTCGTAAACTAACATCAGTAAAATCGGAAATCTTACAAACATTACCAACGGAAGATAAAATAGCAAAAGCTACCACAAATATTACCACAGACCAACATCAATATCATATTATCAAAACAGATAAGGAGTTGGACGATTTAGCCCGAAAGTTAAAAGCTTCAAAATTTTTTGTATTCGATACTGAAACTACAAGCACAAATCCTTTGATAGCAGAGTTAGTCGGCTTATCGTTTTCTCTGAAGCCAAAAGAAGCATACTACATCCCTATAAAAAGCGATAAGGTTGAGAAAAATGATTTCATCTTAGATGAAATCGTATCTCAAAAATCTCTTTTCGATGATCATTCAGTATCAAATCCCAAATCTCATCCCGACAAAGTCGGGACAAATCCCAAATCTCGACTAATCGGTTTTGAATATAAGCATGTCCTAAATCTGCTCTCTCCGATTTTTAAAGATGAATCGATTTATAAATGCGGGCAGAATATTAAGTACGATCTGATTGTGCTCAAACAGAATGGACTTGAAACTGCAGGAACTTGTTTTGATACGATGATCGCAAACTACATTCTTCGCCCGGACGGCAGACACAATTTAGATTCTATGGCATTAGAACATTTGAATTACAAAACTATTACGTTCGAAGAATTAGTCGGAAAAGAGAGTAACCTCAGATTTGTTCCTGTTGAAAAGGTTGGTGAATACTCAGCAGAAGATGCAGATATAACATTTCGGCTTTATGAAATTTTAGGCAAAAAGCTTCGGGATGATAACTTATTAAAAATTTCGAACGATATCGAATTCCCATTAATCGAAGTTCTTACCGATATGGAATTCGCGGGTGTAAAATTGGATACTCCATTTCTGAAATTACTATCAAAAGAACTTGAGGGGATATTATATAATACTATAGAAGATATTTATCATCTCGCGGGAAAGAAGTTTAATATTAATTCCACGCAGCAACTTGGAATAATTTTGTTCGAAGATTTAAAACTTCCTACAGGCCGAAAAACCAAAACCGGTTTTTCAACAGACGTCGGTGTTTTGGAAAGTCTTAAACATCAACATCCGATAGTCGATAAATTGTTGGAATACAGAACAATATCGAAAATTAAATCAACTTATGTGGACGCATTGCCGGCTTTAATAAATCCGAAAACCGGACGTGTCCACACATCATTCAATCAAACAATCACCACCACAGGGCGTTTATCAAGCAGTAATCCGAATCTGCAAAATATTCCCATACGCAGTGAATTGGGGCGCGAAATCCGCAAAGCATTCATCCCCGAAGACGTTAAATGGGCAATTTTATCGGCAGACTACTCCCAGATAGAGTTACGAATAATGGCACACATCTCGAACGACCCAGGATTAACTGAAGCTTTCAATGCCGGGGAAGATATTCACGCATCCACGGCTGCAAAAATATTTGGTTATGAATTAAACGATTTTAAATCGTTGCCGAAAGAGACAAAACAAGAAATGCGGCGAAAAGCTAAAGAGGTGAATTTCGGAATTATGTACGGACTCGGATATTTTGGATTAGCAAACCGGTTGGATATTCCGAAAGAGGAAGCACGTACTATTATTGCAAAATACCACGAACGTTTTCCGAATGTAAAACTATATATGGAAGAAACTATTAATAAAGCGAAACGCGATGGTTATGTTGAAACCTTATTGGGCAGGCGCCGTTATTTTCCCGACATAAAAAGCCGCAATCAAAATATCAGGAGCAACGCTGAGCGGCAGGCGATTAATATGCCTATTCAGGGAACTGCGGCGGATATGATTAAGTTAGCAATGATTAGAATCCATCGGAGAATTTCAAACAAACAAATCAGGATGTTGCTTCAAGTTCATGATGAGCTTGTTTTCGAAGTGCAGAATAGTTTTATGGAGGATGCTAAAATATTAATCGTAGAAGAAATGAAAAACGCACTCCCACTGAATGTCCCATTGGAAATTGAAGTGGGTTCTGGAAAGAACTGGTTCGAAGCACACTAACTATCTAATTGCTTCTGTCTGCGTTTCAATATTAATCCAGCACCTAATATTATTAAAATTACGGGCCAATAATTTTTAATGTAATACACAACATCCCACCGGTTCAGATATCCGATTTCTGCAAGAATTAATAAACCGCCTATTACAAAAAATATTATTGATAAAAGGAATGAACTAAATTCCCTGATATTATTTACAAACATCATTAGAAAAGCGAAACCGAATATTATAAATACCGCGGGTAAAAATATCCGATGCGGCATTTCGATTAAATCAAATGAATGAATAATAAAAGAAATTCCGGACAAGAACAGTACAGTTCCCCAAAATATTTTACCGTTGCTGTTAGTTGCGAAACCCCGTATAGTTATAATAAATCCCCATAACGCAAGTGCTATCCATATTATTTGAAAAAATCGGATGTTGATTAAGCCGGTTTGATGTATTAGCAAAGCGGTTCCCAAAAGTATAAGAATTATTCCATTCCATGGATATTTTTTTTGATTTCCCATAACGTTTTCCTTCCGTTAGCTAACGGATTATTTTTTTTCTTGAGGCATTGCGATTGCAAGCACAACATACAATAAAATACCTAATCCAAATGAGCTTAGAGTTAATAACACAAAAATGAGTCGAACGATTGTAGGATCGATATCAAGGTACTCAGCTAATCCGCCACAAACGCCCGCAATTTTTTTATTTTCTATTGAACGTCGAAGAATTTTTGAAGCAGGGCGGGGTGTTTCTTGCTGCGACTCGATTACAGGTTCAGTTGAAGGTTGAGTTAAAGGTTTTTCCGGAGTTCTAAAAAAATTCAAGACTAACATTACGCCGATAATAATTATTATCACCGAAACAATTGCTTTCCAAGAAAATATATCCCAAAATTCAAACCAGTGAAAATATGGTAACAACTCCATATTTGAAAGCAACAACAAAGCTCCGATAAAGATAAGGATGATTCCCCAAACTTGTGCGGAACTTTTTTTGACAGTAACAACTCCTGTTTGGTTGGGCTTTAAAGGCATCATTATCCAGGCTACGATGTAAATTATTATTCCGGAACCACCCAAAAACACTAAAATTAATAATAGCAGACGGATAATCAGCGGGTCAACATCTAAATATTCTCCTACACCGCCGCAAACGCCTGCTATCCAACGGTTTTGCATCGACCGATGCAAACGCTTAACTTCTTTTGTACCATTTTCCATAATCAATCCTTGATAATTATTTCTTCAAAACCTACGCAGCATTAGTTTTATTGTTTCAAAACAAAAGCCACAACTTAAGAACTAAAGTTATGGCTTGATAATTAGCATATAGAGTTTAATTTAAACTTCCATAATTTCTTTTTCTTTGTGTGTAACGAGTGAATCAATTTCTTTAATATGTTTATCGATGAGTTTCTGAACATCTTCTTCGCCCCTTTTTCTTTCATCTTCAGAAAAATGTTCTTCTTTTTCAGATTTTTTTAAATGTTCGTTCGCATCACGCCGGACGTTTCGGAGAGCAACTTTGCCATCTTCAGCAAATTTTTTAATCAATTTTACAAGCTCTTTACGGCGTTCTTCGTTTAACGGCGGAACAGGCAAGCGAATTACAGTTCCATCGTTTGCAGGATTCAATCCGATGTTTGCAGCGAGAATTGCTTTCTCGATTGGACCAATCATCCCTTTGTCCCACGGAGTTACAGTAATCATTCGGATATCCGGAGTACCAACAGTACCAACTTGATTAAGAGGCATTATGGATCCATAATAATCTACTTTGATTCCGTCGAGCAGAGTTGTAGTAGCTTTGCCGGAACGGATTTTTATAAATTCCTGCCTTACTACCTCAACGGCTTTTTTCATTTTGTTTTCGGTTTCCCGTAAAATATCTTTAACCATTTTTACTCCAAAATTTGTTAGACAATATTTTATATAGATTCAATTTGAACATTCTGAACCAAAGTACCGATATTTTCACCCGTTAAAAGTTTTTTCAAGTTTCCAGGGGTGTTCATATCAAAAACTATTATTGGAAGTTTATTTTCCCGACAAAGTGTTATCGCCGTTAAATCCATAACTTTCAAGTCTTTATTTAAGATATCAAAATAGGAAATATTTTGAAATTTAACAGCGTTTGGATTCAATTCAGGGTCTGAGTCATATACACCTTGAACGCGCGTGCCTTTCAATATTACATCGGCTTGTATTTCGATTGCTCTTAAAGCTGCGGCAGTATCGGTCGTGAAATACGGGTTGCCTGTGCCGGCGCCAAAAATCACAACTCTTCCCTTCTCAAGATGCCTGATTGCTCGCCTGCGGATGAATGATTCGGCGATTTGCTCCATCTTAATGGCGCTTAATAATCGTGTAAAAATTCCTACATGTTCCAGAGCACTTTGTAATGCCAACGAATTGATAATGGTAGCTAACATCCCCATCTGATCACCCGTTACTTTATCGATACCGTCCGATGAGTTCCCGACACCGCGATAAATATTTCCACCGCCAATAACTATTCCAATTTGAACACCTAAATCCCTGACCATTCCAATTTCTTCTGCATACTGTTTTAAAACATCGGCATCAATTCCGAATTCTTTTTTTCCCATCAACGATTCGCCGCTCAACTTTAAAAGAATGCGTTTGTATTTCATTATTTCTTTCATTGATTTTATATATTATTAAAAGTTAAAAAAAATCCGCTTGTTAGCGGATTTTTAAGTTTATTATTTTTCTTCACCAAGTTGAAATCTTTCGAAAGACTTTATCGTCAAACCGAAACTACTTTCTGTCAGAACATCTTTAATAGTTTTGCTTGAGTCTTTAATAAACACCTGTTCGGACAAGCAAACATCCTGATAATATTTTTCTAACTTTCCGTTGGCAATCCGTTCAATTATTTGATCGGGCTTACCTTCGTTGCGCGCCTGAGTGCGGTAAATCTCGAGTTCACGTTGTATCACCTCGTGCGATACCTGATCACGCGAAATATACAACGGGTTCATCGCGGCAATTTGCATTGCGATATCGCGTCCGATTTGGAGCGCATTGCCGGGGGTACTCGATAATTCAATAAGAACTCCGATTTTATTTCCCATGTGCGTATAAGATGCAATAAAACCGTTTTCTGTTTGGTGCATCTTGTAACGCCGAATTTCAATACGTTCACCAATTTTAGCCATCATATCGTTTAAATGCTGGGAAATAGCTTTCCCTGAATCGTCGGTTACTTCTAAAAGTTTTTCAAGAGAAGCAGGCTTTTTAGATGCAATAATATTTGTAACTAAATCTGAAAAATTAACAAAATCGGTACCTCGTGCAACAAAATCGGTTTCACAGTTTATTTCTACAATAATTCCGAAATCGTTTTTTTCATTAACGCGTGTTACAATAGTTCCTTCTTTGGCAGCTTTGTCAGCGCGCTTTTGTGCTGTAGCCGCACCTTTTTTTCTGAGATATTCAATAGCTTTATCTAAATCTCCGGCAGTTTCTTCGAGAGCCTTTTTACAATCCATCATTCCGGCTCCGGTTTTATTTCGTAATAATTTAACAAGTTCACTAGTTATTGCCATTATTGTTTATCCTTCTTTTCCTGTTGCGTTTGTGTCGGCGCCTTCATACTGTGCGGATATCATTTCTTTCCCCTCATTAACAGCATCAGCCATAACTTTTGTAATTAATTGAACCGATTTAATTGCATCGTCATTTGCTGGAATCGGATAATCAATCAGAGTTGGATCGACGTTGGTATCAACTATAGCAAAAACCGGAATGCGCAAACGTTTCGCTTCAGCAATTGCGATAGCTTCTTTTTTAATATCGACAACAAAAAGAGCTCCCGGTAAGCGTGACATATTTGCAACACCAGAAAGAACTTTTTGTAATTTCTCTTTTTCACGGTCGAGGAATAAAATTTCTTTCTTAGTAATTTTATCGAACGTACCGTCTGTTTCCATTTTTTCAATATTATTGAGGCGTTTTACGCTTTTGCGGATGGTAGTAAAATTAGTTAACATTCCGCCGAGCCATCTTTCTGAAGCATGAAACTGACCGCATCTGTCGGCTTCTTCACGAATCACAGTTTTGGCTTGTTTTTTTGTTCCGACAAACAAAACGCGTTTGCCTTCGGAAACTAATTTCGCGAGCGCATTACCCGCTTGCTCAATTAATTGTTGAGATTTTTTAAGATCGATTATATGAATCCCGTTCCGTTCCATAAAAATGAAAGGTTTCATTTTGGGATTCCATCGGTGGGTTAAATGCCCGAAATGGGCTCCTGCATTAAGCAGGTCAGTTAATTCTACACGAGGCATAAAATTATTACTCCTTTTTATTTTTGTTATACTTCTACCGGCTTCAACTTTTTCAGAGATTCCGCTCATATCGGGCGGGACACACTCTAAAAAATCCGACGGTATGCTTGATTTAAAAAATTAACGTTTCGAGAACTGGAAGCGCTTGCGTGCTTTTTTCTGTCCATACTTTTTACGTTCCACCATACGGGGATCGCGCGAAAGCAGTCCTGCAGTCCTGAGCGGTATCCTGTTTTCTTCATTCAACTCGAGTAACGCACGAGCTACGCTTAGTTTTAAAGCACCCGCTTGTCCACTCACACCGCCACCATGTACAGTTGCGCTGATATCGTATTTCCCGCCGCTCTCAGTTACTTCGAATGGCAATAGAATATCGCGACGATGAGTATCGACAGGAAAAAATTTTTCCATGGGTTTGTTGTTTACTAAAAATTCGCCTGTGCCCGATTTTAGTACAACCCGTGCAACTGCGTTTTTTCTTCTTCCTACTGTTATGATGTTTTGCATCTGCAATTCCTTATATATCCAATTTTTCTGGTGTTTGTGCTGAGTGAGGATGATTGGGTCCAGCATACACTTTTAGTTTTGAAGCTACTCTTTTACCTAACCTGTTATGGGGAATCATTCCCTTCACAGCATGATAAATTACTTTTTCAGGTTTGGTTTTCATCATATCTTTGAAATCTTCAAAAATTGCGCCGCCCGGATATCCGGTATAATGAAAATACTTTTTTAATTCCGGTCGCCGACCAGTTAATTTAATTTTATCGGCATTCACCACGATTACAAAATCGCCGACATCTGAATTGGGTGTGAAAGTAGGCCGGTGTTTCCCACGTAAGATATGGGCAACCTTACTTGCCAATCGTCCTAATGTTTTTCCGTCTGCATCCACTAGGAACCATTTTTTTTCCACTTCTTCATTTGTAAAGAAATGTGTTAATTTTTCATTTAGTGCCACTATAAAGTCTCCATATTATGTGCTGATTTAAGCATTATTGATTTAAAAGCTCTCAAATTTACCAAATATTTCGGTAATAGTCAATACATTCGAAAAATAATATCACTTGATAATGATTTTATTATTACATAAATTGCCATTATGATTGCGACTTACCTAAAAGAAATCGCTGCGAAAACACAAAGGGGTGATGCAAGAGAAGAGTCTTATTACTCTATTCTGGAAACCTTTCTAAAGGAATACTCACAGGCAAAACTAAAAAAGAAAATAGAGATTACTGTTCTACCAAAAAAAACAGAAGCTGGTAATCCCGATTTTCGAATATGGGATGGTGTGCATTCGCAAGTAGGATATATAGAAGCTAAACCACCCACCGCAAATCTCGATGATATTGAAGAATCGGAACAGTTGCAGCGCTACATCGAAACTTTCCCAAATCTTATACTCACGAACTTCTATGAATTCCGACTTTACCGTCGTGGTAAATTATTGGCAGCAGTCTTACTGGCACGACCGTTTGTTGCGGCAAAAGGAAAAATTATCCCGCCCGCCGAGCATACGGAAGATTTCTTTGCCTTGCTCGAAAAGTTTTTCCAATTTTCGATTCCTGAAGATTTTACTGCCGAAACGCTTGCACGCGAGCTTGCGAGCCGTACACGTTTTCTCCGCGATCAGGTAATAACAGCAGAGCTACGCGAAGCATCGACACCTGGAGCGAAGAAGATTCTCGGATTTTACGAGGCGTTTCAAAAACATCTTATCGCAAATCTTAAACCGGAACAATTTGCAGACCTTTATGCACAAACGATTACGTATGGATTGTTTGCAGCACGAACAAGAGCCGACGGTTCTTTCAATAGAAAGATTGCATACGACTTGATTCCAAAAACTATAGGAATCCTGCGTGAGATTTTTCATTTCATTTCTTTTGATCCACCAGAGCAATTGCAAGCCACAGTCGATGATATTGCAGAAGTTCTTGCTGCCGCCGATGTAAAGAAAATTCTACACCAGTATTTCGATGAAGGCAAAGGAAGCGATCCGATTTTTCATTTCTACGAAACGTTCCTTGCTGAGTACAATCCGCAAGAACGTGAACGAAGAGGAGTTTATTACACACCTGAGCCGGTTGTTTCGTACATCGTCCGTTCGCTCAATATAATTCTTAAAGAAAAGTTCGGGCGCGAAGATGGATTTGCCACTCCAAGCGTTACGGTACTCGACCCTGCCGGCGGAACGTTGACATTCCTTGCCGAAGCGGCAAAGCTTGCAGTTGAAGAATTTGTTTCGAAATACGGTGATGGTTCTCGCCGCAAATTCATTGAAGACCACATCCTGAAACATTTTTACGCCTTCGAGCTGATGATGGCTCCGTACGCGGCAGGACATTTGAAGATGGGTTACCTGCTCGAAGAATTGGGGCACAAGCTGAGCGGCGATGAGCGGTTTCAGTTTTATTTGACTAACACACTGGAGATGGAAGAGCTTGTGCAGACATCACTACCGGGTATGTCGTCGCTCTCGGAAGAATCTCATCTTGCCGGACAAGTAAAGAAAAAGCAGCCCATTCTCGTTGTGCTTGGCAATCCACCCTATTCGGGGCACTCCGTCAATAAAGGAGAGTGGATTTCGGAACTCATAGAAACTTACAAGAAAGTAGATGGTAAGCCGCTGGGCGAGAAAAATCCGAAATGGTTACAGGATGATTACGTGAAGTTCATCCGCTTTGCACAATGGAAAATTGATCAGGTTGGTGAAGGGGTACTCGGCTTCATAACGAACCACAGTTATCTCGATAATCCAACGTTCCGTGGTATGCGGCAATCGTTGATGAACTCGTTTGATGAGATTTATCTTCTCGATTTGCACGGCAATTCATTGAAGAAAGAAAAAGCCCCCGACCTGCCTGCGCCGCGTTCAGGGTTATTTTGGGTTTATGTTCTGAAATGTAAGGACGAAAGTTTTTATATTGGGCAGACAGATAATATAAGGCGTAGATTTGATGAGCATTTAAAAGGCGAAGTTTCATGGACAAAATCACGGTTACCGATTGAAATAATACACTTAGAAGAACTTAGTAGCAGAGAAGAATCTGTTAAAAGGGAACAGAATTTAAAGACTGGTTTTGGTAGAAAATGGCTAAAAAGAGAGTATGAAGCAGGGCGACTTATGGCGCGGCAGGCAGGCGGCTCAAAAGATGAAAACGTGTTCGATATACAACAGGGCGTTGCCATCGGATTGTTTGTGAAGAAGAAAAAACACAAGGGTGAGAAAAAAATATTCCATGCAGATCTATGGGGGCTGAGAGAACAAAAGTATAAGAAGTTAACCACTCTTAGCCACAAGACCGTAAAGTGGAAGCAATTTCAACCAAGCTCACCCTTATATTTGTTTGTGCCGAGAGACGAAAAACGCTCACTCAGATATCAAGCGTATCCAAGTGTACCGGAAATTTTTCCGGTGAATAGTGTTGGAATCGTTACGGCAAGAGATAACTTTGTAATTGATTTTGACCGGAGAGAGCTTAAGAGGAGAATTACACAGTTTACGGAATCTTCGTTAGATGATATTTTTATAGCAAAAACGTATGACTTAAAAAATACAGGCGCATGGAAATTACGGGATGCAAGAAAAGCGTTGTTTAAAGATGAAGATTGGAAAGATCATTTCACCAAATTACTTTACAGACCGTTCGATGTCCGTGAGATATTTTATCATGATGCTCTCGTTGAGCGTTCCAGAAAAGAAGTCATGCAACATATGATGCAGGAAAATTTGGCTCTTTTACTTACCAACCGACATCCTGTTGGTGAATATAATGATGTTTTTGTTGGAGATAAGATTGTTGAAGGACATGTTTTATCAGGCGCATTGGGTATTAGTTATGTTGTACCTCTTTATCTTTATCCTGAACGGAAGAAAAGCAGGTCTGGCGGCGGAATTACCATGATGTTATTTGAACCGGAAGTATCTTATGGTAGTGGCAAAAAAATTCCTAATATTGCTCCGAAGATTTTTGAGATGCTAACAGAGGCTTACAAAAAACAGCCAAGTCCTGAAGATATTTTCTATTACATTTACGGCGTGTTGTACTCGAATGCCTACCGCCAAAAGTACGCAGAGTTTTTGAAGACGGATTTCCCGAGAGTACCTTTCACATCTAGTCACAAAGTGTTTAAGTCGTTGGCAGAAAAGGGAGAAGCACTCGTTGCCCTTCATCTTCTAAAATCAAAGAAGCTCGGCAAATCAATTGCACGCTGCGAAGGTAAAGGAGATAACAGAGTTGAGAAAGTAACATACGACGAAAAAAAGAAACGAGTACATTTTAATCCGGTGCAATACTTTACCGGTGTCGCAAAAGAAGTATGGGAATATCATATCGGCGGATATCAGGTTGCGGCGAAGTGGTTGAAAGATAGAAAAGGAAGAGTTCTCTCATCGGAAGAAGTGAGCCATTATTGCAAAGTTGTTACAGCATTGGCAGAGACTATGAAAGTACAGAAATCACTTGCTGAACTTTTTGAAATCGTTGAAAAAAATATTATAGAAATAAATAAACAAGTACAACTCTAAAAATGATATGATTTGGATATATGAACAGTTAACTAATGAAGAGTTCGAAAAAATCATTGAGAAAGAACCATTCTTAGATTTTTCCTACGAAATAACTCATGGAATATCCTTACATACACATCCAGTCGGCGAAGAAATTAAGAATGGTAATATTTCACAAATAAGGAAAGCTGACCTACTGAAGATTAATGAGATCAAAAAAGGATTTATCTGTGATGAGATCGAACAAGCACAAATACTCTGCATGTTCATAAAAAAAATATCTCTCTCTGACCACGCTATAGCTCAATTAGGGGATTTTAATCATTTAAGAAATTATTTACAAACTGCTGACCGTGTTCTCGTCGATCAAATCGCAGTTCCGGTTATAAGCTACATTGATTACTTCAGCAAAGGAAGGAAAGAACACCTCGATATACTAGCGATTGATGAACTGCACGCATGGAATATAAAGATTTCTGATTATATCCATTATAGGTAAAGAGAAGATTGTTGTTTACAATAAAGTTTATAAAAAATTACAAAAGGAAAAATATGGAATTATGACAAACTATTTTCAAATCTGTTTTTCCGCGTGATAAGATGACCTGACCAAAGGACCTGATTCGATGTGTTTGAAGCCCAAGGCGATACCTCTTTCTTTAATTTCTTTGAATTCGTTTGGATGTAGAAAACGGACTACCGGCAAATGTTCTTTTGTAGGTTGTAGATATTGTCCGAGAGTTAGTATATCGCATTGAACTTTTCGTAAATCTTTCATCACTGAAATTACTTCCTCTATTGTTTCGCCCAAGCCGACCATCAAACCCGACTTCGTAGTGAAACCCCGTTTCTTCGCCCGTTCGAGAAGTTCGAGTGAGCGTTCATACTTCGCCTGCGGTCGGACTGTCTTATACAAACGTGGTACTGTTTCGATATTATGATTGAGTACATCAGGGAAAGCATCGAGAACGATGTTCAGCGCAAACTCATCTCCCTTGAAGTCAGGGATTAACACTTCAACCTTACAAGTGGGACTTGCCTCTCGAATCTTTCGGATTGTTTCGGCAAAAATTGTAGCGCCGCCGTCGTACAACTCATCTCGGTTCACCGATGTTACGACAGCATATTTAACGTTCATCAGTTTTACAGCTTCAGCAACACGCCGCGGTTCGTCGGCATCAAGTTCTGTCGGCATACCGGTTTTTACTGCACAGAAACCACAGGTTCGCGTACAAATATCTCCGAGAATCATAAATGTAGCCGTGCCGCTGTTCCAGCACTCGCCCATATTCGGACAGTGAGCTTCGCCGCAAACTGTGTGAAGTTTGTGCTTATCAATTATCGACTTGATGCTGCTATAAGTTTCGCCAACTGGAATGCGAACTTTTAACCAATCAGGACGGGAAATCCGAGTCGTTATTTCACCTTCTTGAAAAAATTTTTTATACAATTGACACTCGCCAATCACGACTTGATTTAAAGAAAATCAAAAATCTAAAATTATAAATCATAAATTCACCCTGAGCTTGCCGAAGGGTCAAACTCTTCCAAATATTTCACAACTCTCTCAACAAACATACCGCCGAGCGCTCCGTCTATTATGCGGTGATCGAAGGATAAAGTAAGATACGAGATTGACCGGATTGCTATCGCATCATTTATTACAACCGGCTGCTTTTTAATTGCACCGATTCCAAGTATCGCAACGTTCGGTTGAG
>JAUXOG010000101.1 GCA_030682385.1 Bacteroidota bacterium | reverse complement strand
CAAATCATAAATACAAAATCTACTTCAAAATTTACCCCGTTGGATATTGTTTTTGTTTTTTAATTCACTCCATCGTCGGCTATCCAACGGGGTGAATCATTCGTTATTCGATATTCATTATTCAAATTATTTACTGAAGTTACGCAGAATTGACTTTTTGTCATGTTGATCCCGACTAGTCGGGAGAAACATCTAAAAATAGCTCGAATTTGAGGTTTAAGATTCTTCACTTCGTTCAGAATGACTCTTTTGCGTAACTTCAGTTATTTATTCAAACGCGGCTATGCCTGTTACATCTTCACCTACAATCAGAGTGTGCATCTCGTGTGTGCCTTCATAAGTTTTTACCGACTCAAGGTTTGCCGTGTGTCGCATAATCGGATACTCGCTTAAGATTCCATTTGCACCTAATATCTCGCGTGCTATTCTACCAATTTCAAGTGCTTGCGCAACGTTGTTGCGTTTAGCGAGTGATACTTGTTGAAAGCGCGACTCGTCTTTGTCTTTCAAGCGTCCTAATTGCAAAGTCATAAATTGCATCTTTGTAATCTCGGTCAGCATGTGCACAAGTTTTTCTTGTGTAAGCTGAAACCCTGCAATCGGTTTTCCAAATTGAACTCTTGAAAGCGAATAATTGAGCGCAGTATCATAACTCGTCATAGCCGAACCGATAACGCCCCACGCAATTCCGTAGCGGGCTTGATTCAAACACATCAGCGGCGACCTTAAGCCCGATGTGTTAGGAAAAATATTTTCTTTGGGGATTTCGCAATCTTCAAAAATTAACTCGGAGGTTATCGAAGCACGCAGCGAGTGCTTGCCTTTCATTTCTGGAGCCGAGTAACCTTTTGTTCCTTTTTCGACTAAAAATCCGTGAACTTTTTCATTAAGTTTTGCCCAAACAACTGCAACGTCGGCATTGGTGCCGTTTGTAATCCACATCTTGGCTCCGTTAAGAACATAGCAATCGCTCTTTTCCTCGGCGCGTGTAATCATACCACCGGGATTCGAGCCGAAATCCGGTTCAGTCAAACCGAAGCATCCGATTTTTTCGGCACGTGCTAATTTGGGCAGCCAATAATCTTTTTGAGCTTCTGAACCGAAAGTATAAATCGGATACATTACGAGTGAACTCTGCACCGACGCGAAGCTTCGAACTCCGCTGTCGCCGCGCTCAAGTTCTTGCATTACCAAACCATAAGCGACGTTGTTCATCTCGGCGCAGCCGTATTTTGCAGGAAGCGTTGCCCCAAACATACCCATCTCTGCCATTTTTGGGACCAATTGGGCGGGGAATTCTCCTCTCATATAATAGTCTTCGATGATGGGGAGTATATTATCGTCAACAAATTCACGAATTGTATTTCGGATTAAAATTTCCTCTTCTGTAAGGAGAGAATCAAAATTGTAATAATCGACACCTTTAAATTTACTCATATATTTCTCACTTTCGTTATGGAAGGATAAAAATTTTGTGTAAAATTAATAAATATTTGAGAGAAAGGCAAAATTTGTGGATTTTTTAAAAACACTATGCTAAATTGGAAAAAGCAAAGTTTTATCATATATTCAACAAGGATATCTTCATAAACAAATTTGAAAGTCAGATATGATACGTTGGAGAAGTATTCTTGTTCAGTTTTCGTTCATCGTCATTCTTCCAATGTTACAATGTTTAGGGAATACGAATAGCTTCAAATTTCATCATCTCACTGTTGACGATGGCTTATCTCAGGGAACCGTTTTGGCAATTTTTCAAGACAGCCAAGGTTTTATCTGGTTCGGAACACAGGATGGACTTAATAGATACGACGGCAAGAATTTCAAAATCTACAAATATAACCCTACCGATTCAGCGTCCATTTCCGACAACTTCATCCGCACAATCTGTGAAGACAGCTCAAAGAACTTATGGATAGGAACTCTGAATGGATTGAATAAATTCAACTTACTGACTGAAAAATTTATCCGATACACACGAGATGAAACCGACATAAACTCCATCAGCTCGAATGATATCTTTAGTATCTATGTTGATCAATCGAACAATATCTGGATAGGCACACGAGGCGGAGGGTTAAACTACTTCAACCAACAAACTCAAAAGTTTACCCGATACCAAAATAATCCTGCTAACCCAAATTCTTTAAGAGGAAAATCTGTTTCGGCTATTTATCAAGACAAACATGGGATATTATGGTTAGGTACGACTGGGGGTTTTCAATCATACGATCCTAAAAAAAACATTTTCCAATTTTATCCAAGCGCTGAAGGAGTATGGAACCGAGATAACGATAATGTCGTCAACTCTATCTGTGAAGGTGAGAATAACATGCTATGGCTTGGGACGTACTCTGGCGGGATCCTTCAATTCAGCAAGAATAATAAAACATTTAAACGACATACACATAATTCTAACAATAAAAATAGTTTAAGTTCAAACACAATTTTCAGGATATACTTGGATACGAATAGTAAACTATGGGTTGGTACTGAACATCGTCTGAACGTTCTTGATATTAAAAGTGAGGAAATCCTTAGGATATTCAGTGAGCCAACAAACCCATCAAGTTTAAGCAACGACAATATTCAGTCGATATTTGAAGATCGAGGAGGAATTTTTTGGATTGGAACTTATGGTAGCGGTATCAATAAGTATAACCCCTCCTTATTAAAATTCTATCATATTAAGAATCAACCGGAAATTAAAAATAGTCTGAATAATAACAGTGTTTGGTGTTTTTATGAAGATGCTCAAGGAGCGCTATGGATTGGAACTGATGAAGGTTTGAATCAATATGAACCAACAATTGAAAAGTGGTCTGCCTTCACTCATAATCCAAATAACCCGAATAGCCTTAGTGGAAATATCACCACATCAGTATGTGAAGATGAGTTGAACAATTTATGGATCGGAACTCGCGATGGTGGTGTAAACCGTTTTGACAGAAAATATAAAAAGTTTTCACACTTTCTAAAAAACATCATAGTCCTAAAAATTCTACCAGTCTCAGCCACTTGTGTATGGATTGGGTCGGACGGGGACGGACTCATAAAATTTAATCCACTGAATAATGAAGTAAAATATTATCGAAACCATTCCAATGATCCAAACAGCATAAGCAATAATTCTGTAGGAGAAATTTTTAGAGACCGTGCGGGAAATTTATGGATAGGCACGTATGGTAGTGGATTGAATAGATTTGAGCAAATAAATGAAAAATTTATTCGATACCAACACGACCAAAAAAATCCAAACAGCATCAGCAACGACCTTGTAACATCGACATATGAAGATAATAATGGAATTTTATGGATTGGCACTGCACAGGGCTTGAATAAGTTCAATCCCAAAGATGAAACCTTTACTCGTTATTTTGAAAATGATGGCTTACCAAATGATTTTATTTATGGAATACTCCAAGATAAAAATGGCAATCTCTGGATTAGCACAAACAAAGGTCTTTCCCGATTCAATGAGAACACCTCCGATCACTTAGGAAACATATTTAAGAATTATGATTTTAGGGATGGATTGCAAAGTAACGAATTTAATGCAGGAGCTTACTACCGATGCAAACACGGAGAAATGTTTTCCGGCGGACCGAACGGTTTCAACCGTTTCTTTCCTGAGAACATTCAAAGCAATCCCAATATCCCACCGATTGCTATAACAGCGTTCAAGAAACTTGAAGAGCCAGTCCGATTTGATAAATCGTTATGTGCAGTGGACTGCATAGAACTTTCCTACACCGACTATTATTTTACGTTTGAATTTGCTGCATTAGATTTCTCAGACCCTATTAAAAATCAGTATGAATATTTTTTAGAAGGTTTCGACCCGCCTAAGGCGGGTTGGATTTATGCTGGCAGATCGAACGTTGCCCGATACACAAACATCAATCCCGGTGAATATACATTTAGGGTTCGCGGTTCAAACAATGATGGCGTCTGGAATAAAACCGGAACATCAATTAAAATAAATATACATCCACCTTTTTGGAGAACGTGGTGGTTCATCTCACTTATGGCGCTTACACTTATCGCCACCGGTTTCGGAGTGTACAATTATCGTGTGAACAAACTTTTAGAGATAGAGCGACTTCGCCGCCATCTAGCCTCCGACCTTCACGATGAACTTGCAACAAATTTGAGCAGTATTGCAATGTTCAGCAATATCGTTAAAGAAAATCCGCAGCAACAATCAGGACTTTTAGAAAGGATTACAACATTAGCGAAAGAATCGGTAGATGCAGTCCGCGATATAATCTGGACTTTAGATACGAAACAAGAAACAATCGAAAGTTTGCTTACCCGTTTGCACGATATAACGGTGATAAATTGCAGAGCAAAAAATATCCAATTGAAATTCGACCTCCCGGTTAAAGACATCTTGCCCTCGTTCTATTTACAACCGGAAACACACAGAAACCTCTGGCTATTGTTGAAAGAAGCGGTCAATAATTCGTGTAAACATTCGGGATGTTCTGAAATATTAATTGAAACAATGTATAGTTCCGGATTGCTAAATATTCGGATTAAAGATAACGGAAATGGTTTCGATCCGTCTACGAAGTCAGTCGGGAAAGGTTTAGAGACGATGAAAATGCGAGCTGAAGAATTGGGCGGTAAACTGCAAATCGATTCTCAGCCCGGTAAAGGAACAGAAATATTATTTCAGTGGAAGATAAAAAAATAGTTAACCAATGTGATGTCAGGCCTTTCGACCTGACGTATGATAATTTTAGGAATATATAAATGTCATCAAAGGAGAATATTGGTAATACATTTTTCATTACAACTACTATTGTTAATTTTCAAAATATATTCTCATACGGCGACGCTTACAATAACATTCTTTTAAATTCTCTTAAGCATCTTATTAACTGAAGTTACGCAGAACAGTCATTCTGAACGAAGTGAAGAATCTTAAACCTCAATTTTGAGCTGTTTTTAGATGTTTCTCCCGACTAGTCGGGATCAACATGACAAAAAGTCGATTCTGCGTAACTTCAGTTATTAATGAACATAAAGCGCTGCTTATAGCATTTGTATTTATGCCCAGCCATCTCCATCTCATCATCAATCTATCGGAGGGAGAGAGCATTTCTGATTTAATGCGAGATTTTAAAAAATACACATCTACCAAAATTCGTCAGCAACTTGAGAATGACGACAGAATTAAAACTGTCCAAATGCTGCGTAAAAATGCTACGGGTAAAAAACAAGTGTTTAAATTGTGGATGGACCGCTTCGATGATTTAGTAATAACATCGGTAAAAACTCTAAGAATAAAAATAGAATATATACACGATAATCCCGTTCGCGCTGGCTTAGTTGAAAGTGCAGTCGATTGGAAATACTCAAGCGCCAGAAATTATCTTTTGGGTGATCATAGCTTAATCTATGTAGTAACGGATTTTTGTTAGCATCAGGGAGAATTCCTGATGCCAGCGTGCCGTCAGGTCTTCCTCAAAGCGTGCCGTAAGGTCTTTCGACCTTACGGTTTAATAGTCAGTGTCAGAAAGGAATTTCTGACACCACTGGCGTGCTGTCAGGTCTTCCGACCTGACGGCTGACCACGATAAATAGTTAATTTGTTCTATTGATATTTTATCAAAACTGTTTTATCTTCAATCACCCCGTTGGATATACCTGTTGGCAATGGGGTTATTACAGTTAAATAACCAACGGGGTAAATCAGAAATCCCCGCCTACGTCCCGATTTTATTCGGGACTTCGGCGGGCATGTAAAATCCCCGCCTACGCTAAAGCTTCGGCGGGCAGGTAAAATCTTTAAATGCCTATAACAGTAGCCATAGTTGAAGACAATCCCGATTACCGGATTGGTATATCATACATCCTGCGTGCCTCGCCTTCCTGCAAAATTGTAGGCGAATTCGCCAATGCCGAGGATTTTCTAGATGAAGTTGATGAAATTCTACCTGATGTAGTTTTAATGGATATTGGTTTACCGGGAATTTCAGGGATTGAAGCAACTTCTATCGTTAAACAAAAATTACCGAGAATACAAGTTATTATTTTATCTGTTTTTGAAGACGACGATAATGTTTTTAGAGCAATATGCGCGGGTGCGATTGGCTACGTAGCAAAACCTGTTATGCCTCAGCAGTTATTAGAAGCGGTCGAAAATGCTTTTAACGGCGGCACACCGATGTCGCCTCATATTGCTCGTAAAGTAATCGAAATGTTTAAACAACACGCCCCTCCCCCCAAAGCCGATTACCACCTTACCGATAGAGAATTAGATGTTCTAGAACGCCTCGTTCAGGGCGATGATTACAAACAAATTGCCGATAAATTATTTTTAAGCATTTTTACTGTGCGTGCTCACCTGCGGAATATTTATGATAAACTGCACGTTCACTCCAAATCGCAGGCAGTTTCCAAAGCGTTAATTGAGAGGATTCTACATAAGCACTAAATTGAATCGATGATCTAAAGATTCAATGGTTGCGCTAATCGAACAAGGGGCTGACTAAAATGTTCTCTCGATACGCGATTTCTACGAAATCGCACTCGAGAACCTGCATACCCTGTCGGTTTTCGAGTGTTCTTCGACGACAAGTCGAAGAATGTAACGAGAAAACAAACTTATTAGTCAACCTCACCTGATTTTTTACCTCTATTCCTCCACCAACCCACTCTCTTCACTCTCTGCGTTTTGCTCTTTGCTCGGAGTTTATCCCGCCATCGGCGGAACTCTCCGCTCTCCGCTCCTTGCTCTAAACTCAAATTAGTCAATTTGTTCTATTTACTTTCACATCCTTCCACTATATATTATAACAGTTAAATTATCACACGAGGATGGAGTTTCGTGTACGTAAATAAAATAAATAAACCACATCAAAGGAGATGATACCATGAGATATTCAATTTTACGGTTTACAACTTTCTTATTTATTTCTTTTCTCGCAACGTCTTCCTTGTACTCACAAAACAACAAGGTTACCTGGTCGTCTTTTAATATGGGATTTGCAGATGTAGCATCTTATAACTTAAAGGTAAAATCTGTCGCAGGTCAAGTTTTTGTTGGTACAGTAAGGCGCGAAAACACACAAGTCATAAGCGGCTTCCTTGCCGATACTTTGTTTCGCAGTACAGTCGTTGGAGTAAAGCAAGTTGATGAGCTGCCTACAGTGTTTTTATTGAGGCAAAATTATCCTAACCCGTTCAACCCGTCAACAGTTATCAGTTGGCAGTTACCAGTTAATAGTTGGGTAACGTTGAAAGTTTACAACATACTAGGTCAGGAAGTAGCAACGCTTGTGGATGAAATTAAAGCAGCCGGGAAGTATGATGTTCAATTCGATGGGTCGAAGTTGGGGAGTGGCGTTTACTTCTATCGTCTGATAACCAGTGAACGCTCTCCAAAAGGGCAGGCAGGGCAGGGTTTTATATCAATTAAAAAATTAATATTAATCAAATAAAAAAAGGAGCTACAACAATGAAACACTTAACAATATTATTTCTTTTAAGCGTGCTGATTATCGTTACTTCGTCTGCGCAGATTCCACGCGTGCTATCATATCAGGGAATACTAACCGACAGCACCGGAAATCCAAAACCCGATGGTTCATATATGATAACATTCAGATTATATGAATTGAATGAAG
>JAUXOG010000079.1 GCA_030682385.1 Bacteroidota bacterium | reverse complement strand
CACCTGCCTGCCGGCAGGCAGGTTCGGCACTTATGTAATTATTGGCTTTATTGTTCCGTGTAATGTTGCTTTTGTAAATTTATTCTGTTAAATAAATTTTTTAATAATTATTGGCAGTTGTTTTTTAAGTGGTATCCTTGTTCCCACCTTCGCTAAAGCTTCGGTGGGTAAACTGGGGCGCCGCTTATCGGCAACGCCGTTATTCGTCAAATTAGATTTGCAATAAAGGTTTTTTAAAGTTAGTTTTAAATATGATTTCGAACGAAGATAAATATCTATTAGTTGAAATTGCCAAAAAATATGAGGTGACTAAATTATATCTCTTTGGTTCTAATCTTGACCCGGAAAGAGAACCGAATGATATTGATTTGGCAGTTGAGGGAATATCCGATTCACTTTTTTTTAAGTTTTACAGTGAATTAATTTTTGCCCTTTCGAAACCCGTTGATTTAATTGATCTGAAGAAGAAATCCTTGTTGAGTTCAATGGTAAAATCAGAAGGGGTTCTCCTATATGGTTAGTTTATCACAAAAGATACATGCCGAACTGGAAAACATTGATGAAGTATTTAATGAAATGCCGCCTCATACGAGACTCCCATTATTATCAACTTTAGAACTAGCTGGCGTTGCAGCATTTTTGCATAATTTTTATAACGGTGTTGAAAATATTTTGAAACAAATTTTTGTGTCTCAAAGGATTGCTATACCAGAAGGTCTGTCTTGGCATAAAGATTTACTCGAAAAAGCAGTAAATGAGAAAATTATCTCTGAGGAATGTAAAAATTATTTAGGACAATACTTAGCATTTAGACATTTCTTTAGTCATGCCTATGCTCTCGATTTATATCCTGATAAAATGGATCCATTAGTTGAGAATTCTAAAAAAGTATACTCACTTTTCAAAAAAGAAATCAATAGATTTTTATAAATTTTTGAGTTTCGGGCTCGACTGCATGAAGCACAAAGGTTCGTGCCTAGACGTCGAATATCGTCTCCTCTCAAAGGCGTGAAATGAGGCTACGCCTTAGTCAAAACACAATTAGATCACATCAAGGAATTCTTTGCATAAATCCTGAAAATCAATTACATTAGTGCAGTATTATTAGTTGCATTAACCGAAATTTAATCATTGTGGAGTTAAAATTATGTTATTCGTAACTGAGTTAAAAGCCGGTTCTACAATACGGTTAGAAGATAAATTATATCGTGTTATGGAAGCTACTCGCCACGCCGGCACCGGACAAATGCAAGGATTTATGGAGTTGAAACTGAAAGAACTTCCATCCGGGCATATTACGGATAAGCGTTTAAAGATGAACGAAAAGGTGGAAGAAGTTGAATTATCGAAACGGTATATGGAATACATTTACACTTCTGGCGATGAACTTTTTTTTATGGATTCTGAAAATTATGAGCAAGTTCCGGTTCATAAAACCCGAATAGAAACCGACGAGAGGTTTTTGAAAGAAGGTATAAAAGTAACTATAGAGCTTTTAAACGATCAACCGATTTTAATTCAATTTCCAAAAATAATTGAATTGAAGATCGCCTCGACAGGCGTGGGAAGACGTGAAGGCAGCGACAATACATTGAAACCTGCTACATTAGAAAACGGTATCGAAATTCTGGTCCCGCAATTTATCGAAGCCGGCGAAATAGTAAGAATCGATACTGAAAAAATTAAATACATCGACAGAGTTCCTCTAAAAAGAATATGAAACAAATCTTCTTCACAATCGCACTATTTTCCTTTTTGATTTCTTTCTACGCATGTTCATCAAGGCAGTCTAATTCAATAACCACTGCCGCCGATAGTACACGAGTCATCAACGATATTTTAACTTATCGCGCAGAAACAGATTCCTTCTTCAGGGCTTCGCCCGCATCCCCTTTTCAACGGGATACGACGCTTGAGTTTACTGGCTTAAAATATTTCAATTCCGATTTATCTTTCTATTTTGAATCGAAACTTTACAGATATTCAAATCCTGATACAGTAATCGTTCTGGGAACAAAAGGAGACGAACGCAAGCATCTGAAATACGGTTACTTCAAACTTTATTATCAAAGACGCGAACATAGAATCAATGTTTACAAATTCACACCTTATGATTCGGTTCGATACGCTAAGTTCAAAGATAATTTGAGTTTCTGGTTCCGAGATCAAGCTTCCGGGAAAGAAACCTACAAAATCGGCAGGTACGTTGAAATTGGTAATGAAGATACTAACCCGGAACACATTTACGTAATCGACTTAAATAAGGCGCACAATCCGTATTGTGCTTATTCTACAATTTACTCCTGCCCATTGCCTCGCGAAGAAGATTTTTTGAAGTTTGAAGTTCGTGCGGGCGAATTGAATTATCACCAATAAAATTATTATGCACATACGAAAGCTATACAGGACAATCGAAAATCTCGCTTCTCAATCATCTTCAAATACAGAAGAATTGCTTATATCTATAATTCATGCAATCATCCATTCTGAAGATATAAAAATAAAAGGTGGCAGGTTATGGAAGTTCAACACAAAAACGAATTCATACACTTTAAAGTATCAGGAAGGCGACATCTCGAAAATTAAACCTGATTATCAACTCAAGCTCAAAGATTATCCGCTGTTCCTGGAGTTACCAAAATTAAGAACATTTTTGGCTACAGAAACAGACTATTACTTAAGGAAAAAAGGAATCGTTCAATACTCGGCGACAGGTGTTGGTGAAAAAATAAAACATCAAGGCAAAACGCTCTACAAATATATGCTTGCATTTAATACCGACAATGCCGACAAAAGCTTTGTAGATACACTCAACATTATAAGCGTTTCGCTCACTAACGTCATCAGGAGCAAGCAAATCGAACAAAAAGCGAAACGATTAGAAAAAGATTTGGACAAGGCGAGCGAAATTCAAAAAAGTATTTTGCCGGCACACGAAGTAAAATTCCACTTCTATGATATTTATGGTGTATCATTGCCCGATCAGGTAGTAGGTGGCGACTTCTTCGATTATCTTGAGTCGGAAGATTCCGAAGATAGACTCGGCGTTGTAATCGCAGATGCCGCAAGTAAGGGTCTCGCCGCCGCTGCCCAAGCTTTATATGTATCGGGGGCGTTGCACATGGGGTTTGGTTTCAATACAAAAATGAGTACGCTAATCAGCAAAATCAACAACCTCTTGAACCACGTGTTTAAAGAATCAAATTTTGTTACTCTCTTTTATTGCGAGTTGAGCAACGATAAAAATGGTTTATGTATTTTTACCAATGCAGGGCACAATAATCCAATTTTGTACCGTCAGGAAACGAATACGTTTGAAACACTTGAAACTACCGGACAGATATTAGGACCCTTTCCGAATGAAAAATATAAAACGGAAAGCACCTTGATAAATCCGGGCAACGTACTTTTGCTATATACAGACGGCGTTACAGAAGCGAGAAACGAATTCGGTGAAATGTTCGGCGAAGACCCTCTGAAAGAAATAATACGAAATAATCATTCACTGTCGCCAAAGGAAATATCACAACTAATACTGGATCAATTATTTTTATTTGAAAAACCTAACCCGCATTCAGATGATAAAACTTTAGTAATTATAAAACGTAAAAATTAAAAAGAATAGCCACAAATGGAAACTAAAAAATCAATCGCAACAATCAAATCTGTTTCAAGCAATCATGTCATTGCAATTATTGATGGTGAACTCAATGTTAAAGCAATCGAATCCGATTCTCCCTTCAGAATAGGCCAATTAGGATCTTATGTTTTTATCCCTTGCGGCGATTCTCAAATAATCGGACTCATAACAGATAACCGTCAGGTTTATTCTAACCAAGGCTTGATTTCTGAAGCTATAGAAAAAACTGAGATCGTCATTCAACTCATAGGAACACTCGTTCATGGTAAATTTGAAAAAGGTGTAAACAGGTTTCCGGTTGTGAACGACAAGATTCATTACACAAATACAGAAGATTTACAAACAATTTTTTCATCATATCGTGAACAACAGTTTTCGATTGGTGATATATCCCTTTTGAAGGGTGAACGTCTTTATATGGATGCCGACAAATTTTTTGCCAAACACATTGCTGTGCTTGGCTCAACGGGTTCAGGTAAATCATTTACCGTATCTTCAATCATACAGAAAGTAGATAAATTAGAAAACACTCACGTCATAATACTCGATTTACACGGTGAGTATGGGGCGGCATTTAAAGATACAGGAAATATTATTAAGTTAGCTGAATTAGAGTTGCCTTATTGGCTCATGAATTTTGAAGAGATACAAGAAACTTTTATAGATGAGAATGAGCAGTACGTTAACAATCAAATGATGATTTTAAGAGAATCGATTGTTGATTCCAAGAAGGCGAAAAATTCTGCATTAAAAGAAACTTTAACAGTTGATACACCTTTGTACTTCGACTTTATGGATGTACGCGTGAGAATGCAATCGTTAGATGCCGAAAGATTATTAGGCGGTAAGGAAGGCCCATTTTATGGCCAATTTACCAGATTCCTTGTACGTTTAGACAGTAAATTAAACGATAAGAGATATGAATTTTTATTTAAACC
>JAUXOG010000067.1 GCA_030682385.1 Bacteroidota bacterium | reverse complement strand
TATATTTTAATGATTATTATCTGAAGTTACGCAAAAGAGTCATTCTGAACGAAGTGAAGAATCTTAAACCTCAAATTCGAGCTATTTTTAGATGTTTCGCTTCGCTCAACATGACAAAAAGTCAATTCTGCGTAACTTCAGTTATTATCATAAATTATATTGTTATTGGCAATATATGCATTTCTCAAGCGCAAGATGAACTAATAGAAAATTTTGTCGTATCACAAGAGGTTGATTCACTGCTTAGGTATTATCGACTTCCAGAACCAAGACTTGATCTCTCAAAAGAAGAACATAAAGATAAAAATAAAATAAAGGAAGTTGAAGGCAAATATATTGTGCGTGCTGAAGAAATGTTAACAAAGGGGCTGGTACCGAATAATAACGAGTTTCAAACTTATTTTTATGGCAAATTAGGAGTTTCTTATTTGCATAAAGAGGAATATGACAAGTCAATTTATTATTTTAATAAAGCAATCGAAAAAGCAAAAACTATTCAACCTGATTTACAAAAAGCTTACATTGCTGGTACTGAAATTTTTCTAATAGATGCATATTCTTCTACAAATAAATATTTAAATGCTTTACAACTTGCAAAGAAATTTATTGTACAATATCAGGGCATAGGAAAGAGTAGATTTAAAAATTCAATTTCGGTTTACGGTGTTAGAAAGTATGTTAATGCTGCAAAAGGTTTAGGGTGGAGTGTTAGTTCGATTGAAGATTCTTTACAAGAAATAAGCAATGCCTACGCAAACGAAGTTGGTTGTGCTGCGGATTTTCAATTATTACTCCTAGCAAAAGAACAAAAAGATGATACTCGAGTTAAACAACTGAAAAATAGAATTTTGACTCGTTACCCAAAAACGTGGGAATATACAATTATTTATGAAAGCTACTTTGATGCCGTCCTAAAATAAACAAACAATTTTTTAAAAAATACCTCAAATGAGGTATTGACTTCGAGACTTTTCTAGCTTATATTTCCACAAAATTGATAAGCCAAAGAGTTAAAAAAAAATGGTGTGATCGCTCGGGAGGCGGAAAATACCAGGAACTTTAAAAAAAACTCTTTGGCTTTTGTATTTTATTGAGTAATCACTATGGAAGGAGAATTGCACACGAAATTACTGTAGTCCATAACCCATTCTTATCACCTTCAGCCGATTGGGTGATATTGAAAGTTTTAACTATTTTACCACTCATTTTGTATGTTTTTTCGCGTTCATCCCATGCATCATCCGGATTAAACTCGAGACCCAGTGTAGAAGCAAGCATTGTTGCCGCTAAATCCTCAGCATATTCGCCCGCCTTTTCATCTGTCTCGCCAAATGGATGATGCTCTGAAAGATAACCATATTGACTAATATCTGCCGGCGTTGCTACACCAATCGAAGCAGCTATCAAACGGTTTGGTTCATTTGTCGAGTTACGAGCCATTACACAAAATGTAATTTCGCCAGGCTGCAACATTTTTGAACCATCTTCAACTGTTACTCTTTTACAACCCGGCGGGAATATGCTCGATACTGTTACTAAATTACTTTTTTCGATCTTAGCATCGCGTAACGCAAGTTCGAAAGATTGAAGGTAGTCTTTATGTTTACCTACCCCTTTTGTAAAAAATATTTTTGCGGGAACATACAATTTATCATCTCCATTTATTATTAATTATTTATTTTTCAGTTACTATTTTTAAAAATCTTCTTTTGCCGACTTTCATAATAATATTACTTGCAAGCGGTATCATCTGGTTTACATCTGTTATCCGGTTTCCATCGATACTTACACCCCCCTGTTCAACAAGCCGGCGTGCATCTGATTTTGATGTAGCAAGTTTTGTATCAGTTAATATCTGTATTATATTCATTTCTTTTTCGGTTGACTCAAGAACAAATTCATCGATGGTATCCGGAATTTCTTTCTGCACAAATATTCTATCGAATTCTTCTTCAGATTTACGGGCATCATCATCCGACCAATAGAGTGAAACGAGTGTGCGAGCTAAAAATCTTTTTGCTTCGCGCGGATTGGTTATAACCCGTTCTTTGATTTTATTTAAATCATCAGTCTCTATATCTGTAGTTAACAAAAAGTAATCGTAAATAAGCTTATCCGGTATTGAGAGAGTTTTACCGTAAATTTCTTTGGGCGATTCGGCTACACCGATATAATTATCTAACGACTTGCTCATTTTTTCCACGCCGTCAGTTCCGGTAAGTATCGGCAGCATAACTGCTACTTGAGGGTCGAGTCCGAATTCTCTTTGAATATCTCTGCCGACTAATAGGTTAAATTTTTGATCTGTGCCGCCTAATTCAACATCGGCTTTAATTGCCACCGAATCCATCGCTTGTGCTAATGGGTACAAAAATTCGTGAACACTGATTGGCTCGCCATCCCGGTACCGTTTTTCAAAATCGTCTCTCTCCAACATTCTTGCAACGGTATATTTACTCGCAAGCGCTATTACATCGGCAAAGGTCATACTTGCTAACCATTCTGAGTTATAAAGCATTTTGATATTTTTTGTTGAAAGAATTTTTGTCGCTTGTTCAAAATAACTTTGTCCGTTTTTGCGTGTATCTTCCAGTGTCAGCGACGGGCGTGTTTTACTTTTGCCCGACGGGTCGCCAATCATTCCGGTAAAGTCGCCTACTATCAAAATCGCTTCGTGTCCTAAATCTTGAAAGTGGCGTAGTTTACGCAAAACTACGGAATGCCCCAAATGTAAATCGGGACGGCTTGGGTCGCAGCCAAGTTTGATTTTTAATGGCGTTTGGGTTTTAATGGACTTCTCGATTTTGGCGACTAAAGCATCTTCGGGAATTATCTCGAAGACTCCCCGCTTTATGAGGTCCATCTGTTCGTTTAAGGTAGGAAACAATTCTTAATTTTTTCTCTTGATTAATTTATAATATTTAAATACCGTATTTTCTTTTTACTTCGCGTTCGACTTCACGCTTTGCAATTGCTTCCCGTTTGTCGAACATTTTTTTACCGCGAGCGAATGCTAACTCAACTTTTATTCTGTTGTTTTTTAGATAAACTTGAATCGGAACCAAAGTAGTTCCTTCTTCCTGAAGTTTGCTGTTGAGACGCCTAATTTCACGCTTATTGAGCAGAAGTTTCCGATCGCGTTTCGGGTCGTGATTGTTACGGCTTGCTTGGTCAAATGGGCTAATATGCATGTTTTCAAGCCATACTTCGCCTCCTTTAATTTTGGCAAAACTGTCTAACAAATTTGCATTTCCAAGACGCAGCGATTTAACTTCAGTTCCTTTGAGCACTATTCCGACCTCATAAGTTTCTATGATATAGAAATCGTGCCGGGCTTTTCTATTGTGAATTAGAACTTTTTCTTCGCTTGTTTCAGATGCCATTTTGTTCAATTTTAACGATGCAATTATAATAAATTTGTTAGGTAAATGCAATGATATTTTTTTTATTCAGCTTTATTTTTTATATATTAAACACAAATAATTTTATAATAAATTTTAGAGAGGATGTAATTATGACTATAAAAGATATTGAAAAACTATTAGGAAACGAAGCCGAAAGTTTACTCGCACATAAAAGTACAGGTATTCCAAAAGAGATGCTTCACCTGCCATCACCCGATTTTGTAGATAAAATATTTGCCGATTCCGACCGTTCGATTGCGACACTTCGAAGTTTGCAAACATTGTTTGGTAACGGAAGATTGGCTAACACCGGTTTTCTTTCAATCCTGCCTGTTGATCAGGGAATCGAACACACAGCCGGAGCTTCGTTTGCACCCAACCCGATTTATTTCGATCCTGAAAACATCGTTAAACTTGCCATCGAAGGGGGCTGCAATGCGGTTGCTTCTACGCTCGGTGTGCTCGGAATCGTCGCTCGTAAATACGCGCACAAAATTCCGTTTATCTTAAAATTCAATCACAACGAACTGCTCACTTATCCAACCAAACACGACCAAATCATCTTCGCCAATATCAGACAAGCCTACGATATGGGTGCAGTTGCCGTAGGTGCAACTATTTACTTCGGCTCGCCCGAATCAACAAGGCAAATTCAAGAAGTATCCGAAATGTTCCATCAAGCTCACGAGATGGGAATGGCAACAATACTATGGTGCTATTTACGTAATCCTGCTTTTACTACAAGTGAAAAGGATTATCATTTAGCTGCCGACTTAACAGGTCAAGCCGACCACTTAGGAGTTACAATCGAAGCCGATATCATCAAGCAAAAAATGCCTGAGAACAACGGCGGATTTACAGCTCTTAAATTCTCAAAGTCGCACAAAAAAATGTACACCGAATTATGCTCAGACCACCCGATTGATTTAACAAGATATCAGGTTGCTAACGGATATATGGGAAGAATTGGTTTGATAAATTCAGGCGGCGCATCGGGCGAAAACGATTTTGCAGAAGCTGTTCGTACTGCTGTTATCAATAAACGCGCTGGCGGTATGGGCTTGATCTCCGGTAGGAAAGCTTTCCAACGACCAATGAACGAGGGTGCAAAAATTCTAAATGCAATACAAGATGTCTATCTATCTAAAGATGTTACTATAGCATAAATGACGAAGCCGCTAAAAATCACATTAGGGATTTTAGGCAGTTCAATTATTATACTAATCGCTTTAATCTTTTTTCTAAAATATTTAGTTACCAAATCGTTTCCGGAATACGAGGGTAAAATAAATGTTAAAGGAATTAACAGCGAAGTTACTATTTACCGCGATGAGTTCGGTGTACCGCATATATTTGCCGACAACGAACACGACTTGATGTTTGCAGCAGGATATGTTCAAGCACAAGACCGTTTATGGCAGATGGATATTTCGAGACGAGCCGGTGAGGGACGTTTAGCAGAAGTTTTAGGAAATTCTGCAACAGGTTTCGACCGGCTTTTTCGAACTTTGAATCTGACTAATATCGTTTCAAAAATAGAAGCAGATCTACCGCCCGAAGTTAACTCGGCATTAACAGCTTATTCCAACGGTGTAAATGCTTTCATTCGGGAGAATCAGAGTAATTTTCCTATCGAGTTTGATATGTTAGGATACGAACCTGAATTATGGAAAGTCGAACACAGTTTACTGCTATCGCGCTTAATGGCTTGGGATTTAAACTTAGCCTGGTGGGTCGATTTGACGATGGGGGAACTGACGGATAAATTCGGATACGAAAAAGCAAAGGAATTACTTCCGGTTTATCCCGCCGATGCGCCGACAATCATTAAGGGAAAGTTGCAAGAAAAAACAAATGTGCGGAGTACCTCGCACGACCTATTCGACACTCCTGATATTTCTGGTTTTAAAAATATAGTGCAGCAATATCGAAATTATTTTGGCATAGATGGTTCGGCAACAGGAAGTAATGCGTGGGTAATTTCGTCTGCAAAATCGGTAAGCGGCAAACCGATATTGGCTAACGATCCGCATCTCGGTTTACCTGCACCGTCAAAGTGGTACGAGATGCATCTCTCGGCGCCCGGTTGGAATGTGGCCGGCTGTGCAATTCCAGGAACTCCGTTTATCGTCATAGGCAGCAATAATCGAATTGCTTGGGGTTTGACTAATGCTATGATTGATGAAACTGATTTCTATATCGTTACTACCGATTCAGCCAAACCAAACATGTATAATTACGAAAAAAAATTAATCCCGATTAAGAACCGTGAGGAAGTAATATATATTGGAAAGGACGACAGTTTAGAATTTACGATACGCGAAACTCATCACGGTCCGATAATTAGCGATCTCCATCCAGCCCTGCTGACAAAAGCAAATCCCCAAAATAAATTAGTTGCAATGCGCTGGTGCGGATTTGAAGTCAGCCAGGAACCCTATGCTTTTTATCTTATCAACAAAGCAAGCAACAAAGCTGAGTTTGAAAACGGTTTGAAACATTTTGCTGTTCCGGGACAAAATGTTATTTACTCGGATGTTGAGGGAAACATTGGCTATTGGACTGCGGCAAAAATTCCGCTGCGTGGAAATTTCAACCCTACATTTCCGCTGCCCGGCTGGTCGAAAGAGTACGAGTGGAAGGGCTTTGTCAGCTTCGACCAACTACCAAAACTTTGGAATCCCCCTGAACAATTTATTGCAACTGCAAATAATAAAATTGCCGATAACACTTTTTATTTTATTTCAAATCTCTTTATGCCTCCTTCGCGCATCGAAAGAATAAATGAACTTTTAAACGAGGTGAATTTGTTTTCTGCAGAAGATTTTAAAAGAATGCAATTGGATTATATTTCGCCTCACGCCCGCAAGCTTACAAAACTCATCACGAATACATTCAAAGAACATCCCGTAACAGATTCAGATACAAAATCGGCTCTTGAGTATTTGAACAATTGGGATTTCAAACACTCGCCAACCGATGTTGCCTCAACGATTTTTAATATGTTCTTCGTAAAACTGATTCATAACACTCTCGAAGATGAGATGGGGAAAGAAATTTTAAATGATTACATGTTTTTTTCTGCTGTGCCTATTATAGTCGTTGATAAATTATTTTCGGCTGATACATCAAGTTGGTTCGACAATGTGAACACGGAAGCGACAGAAACAAAATCGGATATAATCAAAAAAAGTTTATCCGATGCTCTCGAACAGCTTCGAACTGATATTGATCCGGAATTAAAAAATTGGCAGTGGGGCGTTTTGCATCCGGTTACTTTTGAGCATCTGTTCGGCAAACGAAAACCACTCGATAAAGTTTTTAATATAGGACCTTTTCCGGTTGGTGGTTCTGCAAACACAATAAACAACGGCGAGTACAATTTCAATCGTTCATTTAAAAATGTTGTTGGACCTTCAACTCGCCAAATTGTGGATTTAGCAAGACCTTTGGGCAGGTTTAGCGTCCTAACCACAGGGCAATCGGGACAGCCGCTCCACAAGCATTATTCCGACCAAACGTTGTTGTGGTTAAATGGCGATTACAAATATGTTTCGATGAATAGAAATGAAATTGAAAATTCGGGTTGGAATAAATTGGAGTTAGCTCCGCAAAAATAAATCGGTAAATTTTTTTCTCACATTCTTATTCTTATATTAAAACGGTAAACTAAAAGGTAAATTGTATGTATAAAAATTTTATAATCAGTGATCCTGCTATCATGTTAGGTAAACCGGTCATAAAGGGGACAAGAATCACAGTCGAATTAATATTAGAAAAATTTGCCAGCGGCGAGACCGTTGAACAAATTATCGAATCGCATCCAATTGCAGAAACAGCAGCATGATTTTTTTAGCTGATGAAAGCGTTGATAAACCGATAGATTATATTACCGAGATAATACCGGGGGCTCAAGATGAGTACGTGCTTGAAATGGCAAATAAGTTAAATGCCACCCTAATAACAACAGATAAAGATTTCGGAGAACTGATTTTTCGCATGCAAAAACTATCTTGTGGAGTAGTTTTGATACGATTATCAGGTTTGTCGTTGTCAAAAAAAACAGAGATAGTTCTTAAATCTATTATTACTTCAGTTGGCATTCGAATTCGTAAAAAAATTTACTAACTCAAGTTGTCCGCATTAGTGACGAGAAGTAAAAAACTGTTAAAACAGTTAAAATTTTTCAACCGTTTTAACGGTTTCTGTTTGCAAACGGTCAACTTGAATTAGTAAAATAAGTTTGAAAACATACGGGGAATAAATCGTCGATCCAATCTTTGTGGCGTGTAATAAAATAATTAAAAAGGTAATAATGTTTTCAGAAAAATTAATCCAAAAATTAAAATCAGCCGAATCGGTAGTGTTTTTTACCGGAGCTGGAATTTCGGCGGAGAGCGGAGTGCCGACTTTTCGCGGTGAGGATGGACTTTGGAAAAAATTTAAACCCGAAGAGCTTGCCAACTTCGATGCATTTTTGAAAAATACAGAACTTGTTTGGGAATGGTACAAATACCGTAAGCAAATTATCGCAAACGTTCAGCCCAACCCGGGTCATTATGCAATTGTTGAGTTTGAAAAAATATACAAGTCCTTCGCAGTCATTACCCAAAACGTCGACAATTTGCACCGTCGGGCAGGGAGTAAAAATATATTCGAGTTGCACGGCAACATACAACACAACTATTGTATTAAATGCAAGAAAGATTTTTCGGATGAATTGATTTTATCAAAAACTGAAATTCCTAATTGTGATGTGTGCGGAGGATTAATCCGTCCGGGTGTAGTATGGTTCGGAGAAATGCTGCCCGAAGACCAGTGGAACGGCGCTGAAAGGGCTGCACTTTCAGCAGATTTGTTTTTTTCTGTCGGAACTTCGGGTATTGTTTATCCGGCTGCCTCGTTACCATATTTAGCAAAGCGGAACGGAGCTTATATTGTAGAAGTCAATCCCGACCCCACACCTATTACAGAAATTGCTGATGAATTTTTATCAGGCAAGTCGGGCGTGATTTTACCTCAAATTGTTAAAATTATTTTAGATGAAAAAGAAAATTAATCAAGATAGAAATGCTAACCGCACAGTTGCATTTCAAGGGGAAGATGGTGCGTATTCGCAGGAAGCTATATTCAAGATGTTCGGACCGGAAACGAAAACGCTACCCTGTGGTACGTTCGATGATATTTTTCTTGCGGTTGAAAACGGGAAAGCGGAATTAGGTTTACTTCCTATCGAAAATTCTACAGCCGGCGCTATTAACCAATCGTACGATCTGTTTTTAGATCACGATCTTAAAATATCGGGCGAGATAATTTTTCGGGTTCGTCACGCCTTGCTTGCTGCGAAGGGATCTGCGATCGAAAATATCAGGCGGGTGTATTCACATCCGCAGGCGATTGCCCAGTGCGAACAGTTTATAGCATCGCACGGTTGGGAAGCGGTAGCAGTTTACGACACTGCGGGTGCAGCACGGCAACTCGCGGCATCGGGCGAGCCTGACGCAGCGGCAATCGCAAGCGAAACTGCTGCACGGTTGTACGGTCTGCAAATTCTTGCTACCGGCGTTGAAGATCTATCAAACAACTTTACTCGCTTTTTTGTGATTGGACACTCTGAGCCGCCTCGTGCAGAAAAATCGAAAACTTCCATCGTGTTTGCAACCGAGCATGTTTCCGGCGCTTTGTACGATTGTCTTGGTTATCTTGCATTGCGTGGAATTAATTTAACCAAACTCGAATCGCGCCCTGACCGCCGGAACGCTTGGCATTATGTGTTCTATCTTGATTTCGAAGGACACCGCGAAGACCAACCCTGCCGCGATATGCTAAACGATTTACAAAATAAATCATCGTTTCTTAAAGTGTTAGGCTCTTATCCTGCTGCGGACATATGACCACTACGTGGTCATAAAATAAAACAACCGACTTCGGAGAAGTCGCATGTCTGTAGATAAGATTTAGAATATCATTCCGACTCCAGCGGAGTCGTATGTCGGCAAAATAAAGATTATCACAGAATTAAAAAAGAGAGTTATTAAAATGGCAAATACATACACACAAATATATATCCATCTGGTTTTTGCTGTTGGACGTAGGGAATGTTTAATAAAGGAGAATAGCACAGAAGAATATTTACATATTTTAGTTTACATTAATCTTGCTACAAACATTTGACCACTACGTGGTCATTAAATAAAATAACCGACTCTCTACGAGCCTTCGGCTCGTAGAGCCGTAGGGCGTAGACGGTCGAATGTCGAACGATAAATTGAACAAACAAAAAATTAACATACCGCTCCTCTGGAGCGGAAAAAAATTTCTGGATATTGTTCTACAAACATTTGACCACTACGTGGTCATTTAAAAATAAATAAAATACTATGAACTCTAAAAAATATTGTGGTAAAACTAAAATCGTATGCACTATCGGTCCATCTGTTGCAACCGTTGATAAAATCGTGCAATTGATTGATGCGGGGATGGATGCAGCACGTTTGAATTTTTCGCACGGTACGCAAAACGAGCATCTCAATTACATCCAAAACATCAGAAAAGCCACGAAAATTACTGGCAAGAATATTGCGATTATTCAGGATTTGCAAGGACCGAAAATCAGAATCGGAAAACTACACACCGAACCTATTGTGGTTAAAAAAAACGATAAAATTATTATCACAACCGATTCAGATTTCTATTCACATAAAAGTTCGGAGTTAAAAATCCCCACAACTTATATGAACCTGCCGCAAGATGTAAAAAAAGGGGATAAAATTTTAATAGATGATGGTAAAATAGAACTGACGGTAATAAATGTAAAGGGGAGTAATATTACTTGCAAAGTCATCGACGGTGGCGAGTTATACTCGAATAAAGGAATAAACTTGCCCGGCGTGGCAGTCAGTTCGCCCGCACTTACAGAGAAAGACAAAAACGATCTGGATTTCGGAATCAAGCATGGCATCGATTATTGTGCTTTATCTTTTGTCCGCTCGACAAGTGATATTGAAGAGATAAAAAAATATATTACGCAAAACTCAAAGCAGCATATTCCCGTGATTGCAAAAATTGAAAAACCGGAAGCTTTAAACCGGCTTGACGATATTATAAAAATTGCCGATTGTGTAATTGTAGCTCGTGGAGATTTGGGTGTTGAAATTTCGCTCGAAGAAGTACCTTTAATTCAAAAAGAAATAATTCGAAAATGCAACGAGTTAGGTAAGCCGGTAATCGTGGCAACGCAGATGTTAGAATCTATGATCAACAATCCACGACCTACACGTGCCGAAGTAAGCGATGTAGCTAATGCCGTTCTTGATGGCGCCGATGCGGTTATGTTGAGCGGCGAAACCTCGGTTGGCAAATATCCAATAGATGCTGTAAAAATTATGGATAAAATTGCAAAATCAGTTGAGAAAAAACATGTGCACAATTTTTCTAGCGGCAATTTGTATAACTCGTTAGCAAGGTCGGCTGTTGGGCTTTCCGATCAGTTAGAAGCTTCGGCGATAATAGTTATAACTTTTTCGGGCGAAGCTGCAATTCGTGTTGCAAACTTCCGACCGGCTGCACCAATAATTGCGGTAACTGAGAATGAATCAGTTAGCCGTAAATTAAATTTGGTGTGGGGCGTTCAGAGCATTGTGTTAAGAAATCTCAAAAACAACACCGCCCTTGCCTTTGAGAAAATCCAGAAAAAACTTTTAGATGAGGGATTGATTGAAAAGGGAAATATTGTTGTAATGCTTGCAGGGCTTCCGTTGTTTGAACAACATTTATTGAATACCATAAAAATTTTTTATGTAGAAAATGGGGCTGACTAATTATTGGGTGCTGCATGAGAGAAAACAAGATTTTAGAAAATGGTTGCTTCGACAAGCTCAGTTTACAGCTCAGCAACCAGCAGAGATAAGAATAAAGACCTGATTTCCGCACAATTTTAACAAAAACGAAAATTCTTTAGAAATATTACAAAAAACCGCATTTTATTTTTGGATACGGGTGTTCCAGTGCGTAAGACGGAAAATACATACAAACATTCGCCCCCCCGCCTACCAAAGTCCCGAAAAGAGGGACGGCGGGCAGGCCGCTGGGGTCGGTATTATTTTATATTTCAAGTACTACAGACATTCGACTCCTTTGGAGTCGTTTCATAACTACCATTTATCGAGTCCGTAGGTCGCCAAAGGCGACTCGTATGTCTGTAACTAATGTTAATTTTTAATCTTATAAAACTCCAATTCTTGGTTTTGGGTGCCCTATGTGTAAGACGGGAGCAACCAGCTTCGATAAAACTTCGACAAGCTCAGTTTAACAGCTCAGCAACCAGCAGAGCGAAGGATATAAAGAATTACAAAGTGAAAAAACAGGAAGTGGAGAGCGATATTCAGGCATTTTTACCGACTTTGTAACAAATGCAACCCATTTCGGTAATTATTACCTACCCCTTTAATAAGTTGGCTGAAGTATATCCTTATATCCTTTGTTTTATCCCATTTCTAACATTTTTATCCGGTGGCACGTGGGTTGTAAAACTAGGATTATCAGATAATAATTAGTTTCAGTAAGTAGAATTTTTTTTTTAACAACTAACTAACAACAACAAACAACATAAGGAGATTTCACAATGGGTCAACAACAACTTTTATTAATCATTTTGGGCGTTATCATAGTTGGTATCGCTATCGCTGTCGGTATAACAATGTTTTCAGCGGGCAGTGTTCAATCCGCCAAAGATGCTATTATTAACGACATGAACAACCTTGCTGCAAATGCATATCAATATCGTATCCGTCCTGCCTCGATGGGCGGTGGCGCTGGTGCCTATACCGGTTATACCATTCCAACAAAATTAGTAACTACCGAAAATGCTACATATGTAGCTGTCGTGGGCGAAGCAGATGAAGTTACAATTACAGCAACACACTTAGATTATGGAACAGTAGTAGCCATACTCGGCCCAGAAGGTAAATTAACTGATTGGGCATACGAGGGTCAATTCAAATAATTTTGTATCAACGGAAACTTTTAAGTTCAATGCGCTGCCAAATGAAATTTTTACTAACAATTCTTATATTTGGCAGCGTTTTATTTTATGACGCGAATAACAGAAAGGTCGCTATATGGGTCAACAACAACTAATGCTGCTCATACTTGGTGTGATCATTGTCGGAATCGCAATTGTAGTGGGAATTTATTTGTTTACGGCTACCTCTGTTAGCTCAAATAAGGATGCAATCATAAACGATATGATGAATCTTGGGCAGTATGCGTATAGATATCGTTTAAAACCCGAACCTTTAGGCGGCGGCAGCAGGTCGTATCTTAATTTAAATATACCAGCTAATCTTGCAGATAACGAGAATGCAACATATACTTATCTGGAATCTCCTAATTCTGTAGAATTTACAGCGACTTCAAAATTTGGATATGGGACAATCGTGGTTGAATTGGATGCCGATGGTAAATTTGGACCTTATACGTTCAACGGTGATTTCCAATAAAGTGATACTAAAATTTTATATTATTGGTTATAATTTATAGAGGATAAAAAAAATGCCAGAATTTCGATTAGAAGGAATATCAACAAACGGAAAAACAGTACAAGGTATTCTTGAAGCCGACAGCCCCAGGCTCGCAAAGGAAAAAGCTAACCAGATGGCTGTGCAGAGGAAGTTTAAAGTTCTAAAGTTGACTATACGGGGTACTTTTATTTACAAAGTACAAAAGGGTAACGAAAAACCTGCTACCGGTGAACAAAAAGCCTTTACAAAAGAAGAGGTTCAGGAAGCCCTATCGAAAATGGGCTTTCGTGTTTTATATGTCCGGAAAAAGCTATTCGATATAAGACCTAAACCACCTATGGCTGATATTGTAACATTTGTCCGGGTTAGTGCCGATTTGATACGACAAAAGTTACCTTACAACGAAATTCTGCAATTAATGACAAACGATATCGAGAATAAAACACTCAGGGACACGATACGCGAAATAAACACGGAGCTGAAGCAGGGAAGAGACAGCGAAAAAGTTTTTGTAAAACAAGAAGCAGTTTTCGGAAAATTTACTGCACACATGTTAGGGCTTGCTTCTAAAAGCGGTAATATGGCTGAGATTTATGAAAGTACTGCAAAATTTCTTGAACGTCAGGCACAGTTTAAAAAAGATTTAAAAAGTGCACTCATTATGCCATTAGTTACATTGGCTGCCCTTTTCGCCGCTGTAATTTATTACATCGGATGGATATTTAAACCGATGGCTGAGATATTTGCAAAAATGAAAATAGATCTGCCACCAATGACCAATGCAACACTCCAGTTGAGCTATTTCATACTCGATAACATAGTCGTCATTTTGATTGCAACATTAGTCCCTATTATTCTTGCGATACGATTTTTTACAACACCTCGAGGAAAGTACATATTGGACAAGTTTATCTGGAAAATTCCGGCAATCGGGTCGCTGTTACATAAAACAAGTATCGAAATATTCTGCCGTGTGTTTCATGCACTCTATAGCGGTTCGGGCGAAAATATCGATGTCATTAGAATGGCAGCCGAAGCTTGCGGAAACAGATATATGGAAGCCCAAATAAAAACCATCGCTATTCCGATGATGGTCGAAAAAGGGGCAGGCATAACAGAAGCTTTTGAAGCGTCGGGTGTATTTACTAAGACTGCAATCTCGCGTTTTCATAGCGGTGCAGAAACTGGAACTGTCAAACACACAGCTCACCAATTGGCTGAATACTATGAAAAAGAAACCAGTTATAAAATGCGAAATGCTATCGATTTTATACAGCTCTGGATAACAATGATTATTATGATAGTGCTTACAGGATTGACACTTGTATCATCCGAGACAGCATTTATAAAACCGAAACGCCCCGGTATGGGCTTCATCGAACTACAAAATATAATTAGTTGGTTTACTTAAATATGCCCGAAATCGACATTACTGATAAAATAGGATATACTCTTCTAAAGAAGGGTATTATCGATTATGAAGTATTAGAACATTCGCTTCGTATAAAAGATACAGAGGATAAGAAAAAACGCCGTAATTTGGGTCAAATTCTTGTATCAGATTTTCAAATCGATCACGATGCTGTATTTCGTGAAGTAGCCAATTTATACGCCTTTCGTGAAATCTATCTCGCCGACGAGGTTCTCGATCTACCCCGCATCGCCTTCATAAAAAAAACGGTCGAAGGTCTGCCAGATACTTATCGTTCGATGTTGATAGAGACCAAAATTATACCCTTGAAGTTCGACGATAAAGTTTCTGAGAAACTGATAATCATAGCAGCCGATCCTACCGATAAACGAATCCCGGTTATAGCACGGAATTTCGGTGTTAAAAAATACGAAGTTTGCTACTGTCGCTTTAAAGAAATTACAAACTTATTAGAGAAAATATTCCCGCCTGAAAATGAATTTTTAAAACTCCTTGAAACATCGGATATCGGTATTAATGTAAAAGAAGAAGAAGGCGTTGACGAAGAAGCCCTCGAAGCTGAAATCAGTAAAAGCGCCCTAATAAATTTAGTCGAAGGAGCTTTAGTTGAAGCAGTTCGCCAGGGTGCAAGCGATATACATATTATAGCGAGAGAAGGAAACCGCACCGATTTCCTCTTTCGATTAGATGGTAACTTAAAACTTTGGCATACACAGGAGAACACAATGCCCGAAGCGATTGCCGCAGTAGTAAAGGACAGGTCGAAAAATATCGACCGCTTCGAGCGTGAAATGACGCAGGATGGTTTTATCCAGCGTGTTATCGATGGTCATCAAATGCGTTTCCGCGTTTCAATTATGCCTATAGTAGCCACCGAGTTCAGCCACAAATTAGAAAGCATTGTAATTCGTGTTCTCGATGATCGAAAAGTAATTACAGATTTGAACAAACTCGGTTTACAAGGACCTGCACGCGATTGTTTCTACAAAGCAATTTCAAAACCACAGGGAATCGTGATATTAACCGGTCCTACAGGAAGCGGAAAAAGTACAACTCTAATAGCAGCCTTACATCAGGTTATCGATCCCACTGTAAACGTACTAACCGTAGAAGATCCCGTTGAGTACATTATTAGAGGAGCCAGACAATTAAAGATTGGTCCCAAGATGGATTTTGACAGTGCCATGCGAGGTATTTTACGGCACGATCCTGATATAGTTCTTGTGGGAGAAATGCGTGATAAAACTACAGCAGAAATTGCAATTAAACTTGCAAACACAGGTCACTTAACTTTTTCTACACTCCATACTAACGATGCGCCAAGTGCAATATCACGTTTATTTAAGATGGGTGTGGAACCGTTCCTTATCGCTTATGCCATAAATATAGTAGTTGCTCAACGACTTATACGAACCTTGTGCAAAAACTGCAAAAAGCCGATGCCTTTAAATGAAAAAGAAAGAGAAATCTATATTAAGTTTGGATTTACAGACGAGATGTTGGACAACAGCACTTTTTACGAGCCAATCGGCTGCGAAAAATGTAATCAGGGCTGGAAAGGACGATGTGCAATTCACGAAGCTCTATATTTCACACGCGAAATTAAACAACTGATAGTAAGTGCAGGAAACGATATAGATGAAAATGCAATTCGCGAACAAGCCGCCAAAGATGGTGTGTGGTCGTTACGTAGAGCCGGTATGGAAAGGATGATGGAAGGTGTAACAACATTCGAGGAGATACTTGCCACAACAACTGAAGATTAGTGTCATTATTGTAGATATTACAAGGGTTGAAGGTAATTTTTACCTTTCTTTCTTCACATTTTACATTCACTATCCTTCTAAAACTTATATCTTTATACCCCCACAATTTATAATACCTGCCTGGCATATCCATTGTTCCTTTAATGGTGATACTTCTCACTTTGCAACCGGATTTTTGCGACTGAGAAGACAGAAAGTGACTTGATGCAAATGTAATTTGTAAGTAATTAGCATAATAAAAAGAAACTTTTATGGATATACGACAAACGATTTCGATTATCAGCGCAATGGCGCTACAATGTTAAACAAAAATATGTTGAGTGAATATTTTAATGTTACTAAAATAAATAACAATAGAGGAGACTGGTAATATGTCATCTAACCAAACTCTGCTAACGATTGGAGCTTTTGTACTCTTCTCGACCCTAATAGTCTCTTTTTATCAGCTATTAGCACGAAGTGGAGACACAATCGACAGTTCTCAATTAGGTATAAACCAACTGACACTTGCCACTACATATATGGAGCTTGCAAACGGATTAAATTTTGATGAAGCTACAATAGATTCTAATATCACAACAGCATCCATGGGTCTTTTAAAAAATCCCACTTCATTGGGACCTGAAAACCCGCCTCCTATAGACGAAGAACCCGAAACAAGCTTTCCCACGTTTGACGATATTGATGATTTGCACAATTATTCGATAATTGAAAATTCAAATCCCGGAATTATTGGAACATACAAAACTTCATTTCAAGTCTATTACGTGAACCCTGATAATATTAATCAAAAGGTAACATCCAGAACTTTCGTAAAGCGGCTTGATATAAATATCAGTCGTATCCAACCATTAAGTACCGATACGTTAAAAACATCTATAGTTATGGGATATTTTCACTTTGACTAAAAAAAAATGAGGAAGATATGGCAACTTTTCTTGATATAATAATAGCAACAATAATCGGAGGCGTATTGCTACTGAGTATAATTAATGCAAACAATGTTGTAGGCGAAAATTCAACACTGATAAATGGCGATGTGCTTGTTCAGCAAATGCTGATATCAATAGTCCAAATTGTTGAGGGGGAGTTCCGGAATATGGGTGTCGGTGTAAATGAGGATTCAGCTACCGTTATTCACGCGCGCGACACGGCGATCACCTTTTTATCCGATTTGAATCGAAGCGGTACCCCCGACAGAGTCGAGTATTGGTTAGGTCATGTGAGTGGACTTGCTCACACTCAAAATGAGAGGGATCGTTTTTTACACAGACGTGTAAATGGGGGCGCAATCCAAAGTATCGGAATTGTAACCGATTTTAGGCTGCGATATTATAGCCAAGGGCAATTGGATACACTCATACCACCGATTGCTTCAATTGATTTAGCAATGATTAAAATAGTCGAGATTACGTTAGAAGTTCAAAATTCGTATGCATTATATCGTGATCCACGAGATGTTCGTCCGGGCGAACAAAATGCTTTATTCTCAAGTTCTTACTGGCGGCAAACTCGACTCGCATCACAAAATTTTAAACGATAAAGGAGAAAACATTATGTTCGGCAAAGGCGCAATAATACTTGTGTTAGGTTTCGGAGTCATTTTCGGAATAGTTGGTACTCGCTTAAATTGGCTCGAATCTAATTCTATCGATAATATGGCATATTATTATGATGTTTCACAATCACACAACCTTGCAGTGATGGGTGCAAATGCTTCCATCAGCAAATTATATCAGAACCCAGGGTTACGAGGGGTCATTACAACGCAAACTTTTACTTCGGGCAACCTTAAAGGGGGTTCATTTACCGCGAGGGTTGATAGTTTAAGCATGACAAATCTTCGACTGCGTACAGTTTCTACATTTACAAGCACCCGGGGAATTCCTCCCAAAACTTATCACGATACGGTAGAAGTTTTCTTTTCAAAGCAGTTAGCCCAAAGCTTCTCGATGTATGCCTGGATGACCAATTTTGAGGGAAATGTTTTCTGGATAACCGGCGATACGGTTTGGGGCCGCGTTCACTCCAACGGTAATTTACATATAAGCGGCAGCCCGGTTTTCATCGAAAAGGTAACAACTGCAAAAGCTTTCAATCCGAAACCCGGGAGCGGACAAAGTAATGCGATTTTTAAAAAAGGATACGAGACCGGTGTCGCACCCATTCAATATCCAACTGATCTGAACGAACTCATAGCCGCTTCAACATCCGGTGGCAAAAGATATACAAATGATATTTGGGTAGAATTAAATGCCGGAACCTCCGACAATAACGACGGAAAAGCATATATACGAAATTCCGCCGCAGGTCCCATTGTAGATTCTGTCATACTTAATGCTGCAGGATTCAACGGAGTTATATTAGGTAATCAGATAGTATATGTGAAGGGTAAATTAGATGGTCGTCTCTCAATCGGATCGTTAAATAACATGTATGTAATTGACGATGTTACTTATGAACGGAATCCCCAAACAATTATTACAAGCGACGATATGTTAGGATTAGTTTCTGAGGGAAGTGTTATCGTATCTAACAACACTGCAAATAACACTAATTGCGAAATTCATGCAAGTATTTTTTCGCGGGCTGGTTCATTTACAGCTGAGGACTGGAATTCACGTCCGGTAAGTGGTTGGTTAAAAATAGTCGGTGGACTCATACAAAATACACGGGGAGCTGTGGGGCAATTTGCCGGTTCAACACTAAAAAATGGTTTTTCGAAAAGGTATTATTATGACGAAAGACTTAGCAATACAAGTGTAAGACCGCCATTCTTTCCGGGTTTTTACCGGTCAACTTACTCTATTGCTAATTGGTGGGAAAATGTTAGAATTCCTGAATATTGACAAGTGTAAATAATTTTCATATATTAAACTATATTTTTCAATGTTTTATCAGGATATAATTAAAGTTCTGTATTAATGGAAGAAGCGAAATTAATATTAAAACATATTACAGCAAGTATTCCCGATACCGCTTATGGTGTCGAGAGAATGATGATTATCGGCGACCTCGTAAATCGCCAGGGTCCTGAAGAACGTACTATCATTAAAAAATTATTCGATAGTTTTTTAATTCGGATGGAAGAAAACCATGCCTCCGATATCGATATCGGTGGCTTCGGATCGCAAGGGAGAATTTGGTATCGTATTTATGGCGATAAAAAACCGGATACCGCGTCCGGTTCATATACTTTCGATGAAATCAACATTATCATTCTTACTATTTTGCTCGAACGCCAAAGACAATTTCTTTACGAAAATCGTAATTTAGATTTTTCATATACTATTTTTAAAAACGATCTGATGTACCGTTTTCGTGCCGATACTTACTTCGACCTCGACCAGTTAGCATTGAATATGCGTGTTATAAATGCCATCGTGCGTCCGTATAAATTATTAGACTTTCACTCGAATGTTTCTAAAATACTCAATCTCGCTCATACGATGGAAGGTTTGATACTCGTAACGGGTATTACTGGTTCAGGAAAAAGTTCTACATTAGATACAATCATCGACGCGAACAATCATTCTGTAGATGGACATGTTGTAATAATTGCTTCGCCGATCGAATATGTGCATAAGTCGGATAGATGTATAATCCGGCATCGGGAAATTGGGCGTGATGTACTTTCTTTTAAAGAAGGAGCTATCCAATCGCTCCGGCAAGACCCTGATATTATAGTGATAGGTGAGATGCGCGATCCGGATACAATTATGACAGCCCTCGAAATAACCGACAGCGGTCATAAAGTATTTTCAACCCTTCACACATCATCTGCGGTTGAAAGTATCGATAGAATTATCGGGGAAGTTCCACCATACGAGCAGGAACGTGTACGTAATCGTTTGGCAGATGTTGTTAAATTAGTAATATCGCAAAAACTTATTCCAAGTTTAGATGGAAAAGTAGTATTAGCCAAGGAAATTATGGTTGCTAATCCTTCTGTAAAAGCAGCAATCAAAAATAATAATACCAGCGAGATATACCAGATGATGTCTGAATCTGGCGACGAAGGAATGACTACCTTAGAACAGGATTTAAAGCGCTTATATTTAACAAAGAGAATTTCACTCGAAAATGCTATGAGTTATGCAAATAACAAGCGTCGGCTCCAGCAAATTTTAAATTTAGTAACACATTGATTTCGTATTTTTTTTTGATAAAACAATTTATTAAATTGTTTATAAGTTTATGAAAGGTTCTATATATAATGGCGACCATGAGAGGTAATAAAAAAAGTGCCGTCGGTCTTTTTGTTGATGGCCTTGAAATTAAATTTGCTAAATTATCGAAGAAGGGTAAAAGTGTTGTTATTGATGAGCTAAAAGTTGCCTCGCTCGTAAACAAATTAGAAGAACGGCAGCTCAAAGATTTGTCAGATGGTTTCGCTGAAACCACAACCGATACATTCTCGATACCAACCGGGGCAGATCGCCCTGAAAGCAGTGAAGACAACAACAGTGTTTTGATTGGTCTCTTATCTGAATATAAACCAACGTCGTACTTACTTGGATATGCTATCTCTGAACCAAGCGTTTACTATCATACGATCGAGAGCGATTTTGGGCTGAAAGGGACAAAGCTTAAAGAGAGAATCATAGAAGAGTTAAAAAAAGTTCGTTCTGTTCAACCCGCACAAGATGCGGTTGATGTTTTCTATTCATCCGATAGAAACTTGGTTTGCGCCGTTCGCGAAGACGGAATTAGTTTGTACCGAACAATTGAAGACATTAAACCCTTCCTCAACAACCGCACTCCCAGAATTCCCCTAATAGAAACATCAGATATTGCACTAATGAACTTAGCACGTGCTAACTACGGCTTCGCTCCTGATGAAATCAGCGCTATCGTTTACGTAGGCACCGAGTTTACCCGTTTGATTTTTATGAAAGGGTCTGAGTTCTTCCATTTCGCCCCGGTATTAGGCGAAGGCTACGATTCAATAAATATTCAAAATACTGTTTATAGCCGCCTCTTATTGGAACAAGATAATTTAGGAATTCCACGCATCGACCGGATATTATTAGCGGGCGAAAGCCGCCGCAGTACTTTCGACGAGTTTCTAAAAGACCAATTACCCGAAGTCGATATCCAGTATTTGCAAACACCTTATCTTGATACAAGTTTTCTTTCCCCCGAAACGCAAGAACTTATACCCGAATATGCAGTGGCAATAGCAACCGCATGGAAAATTTTAGACGAAAATAATCCTGCGTTCTATCCAATCAATCTACTTCCCGAGTTTATCCGCGAAGAACAACGTGCTTTTAAATTAGGCTGGCACGGGTATCTACTTCTCAGTCTTATATTTTTCAGTACTTTTTATTTCACTTATCAAATATCGATGCTCAATTCCGAACTACATTCCCAAAAAGAAATTCTTGTACAAAAGCAAGCACAATTAGAAGAAAACCAAAGACTACAAGTTAAAATTAGCAGTCTCAATGACCAACTCGAACGCTATCGTCTTGCACTTTCAGTTTATGATTCAATTGTTCCGGGATATGATAAATGGTCGCAGTTAATCGAGAAAGTCTCGCATTCCATCGAAAATATCAACTCTCTCTGGATTACCGACCTTAAAGGTGCCCAAGGAGGAAATTTAGTATTTAACGGTTTTGCAATATATCGCTCAAGAATTCCCAAAATTGCACAACTTAATTCAAACGCAATTTTAAATAAAGTACTTCAAGAAGAGATCCGCGAAAAAACGGTTTACAACTATGAACTTAGCATTCCCAAAGGTATCGAAATTCGGCAAAACGAACCGCCGTCTAGTCAACAGACTGGATCGGCCCAACAATCAGAAGAAAAACCACATTAAGAGATTAGGAGGATGAAGTGTCATATATATTACGAAATACAATTGTTTTAGGAGTTCTTCTAGGGATTATTTTAGCAATCGGTTTTTATTTCAGGAGCGCGCATCTGCCTAAAAAAATTGGAACTATACAAAAACAAATACAGACGATAGATGCAGAACTGCAAAACACTCCCGACTTAGTCAATCAATTTAATTCTTTAAGCGAGCAATTAGTTAGCACTAAAGAAAGATGGGAATCGAGAAACAAAGATATCCCACCGGTTAATGTTACCGGCGAAACATATAATTATATTAATCAGTTGATTGGTAAAAGTGGCGAAATAAAATTAGATATGCTTTTCGTAGGTGCCAATGCCGCACAAAATTATGGATTTAATACTTACAATTTAAAAGGCGAGGCACCCTTTGAAAATCTTTTCCGCTTCATCTGGTATCTCGAAAACAACCGGCTCTTATATAAAATTAATGCGATGGCATTACGCGGTTTAGAAACTACAAATAAGGAAACTAAAGAAACCGAGTTGTTGGTTACTTACCAAATACTTTTAGATGCTTACTTTTCGTCGATTCCCGAACTTTACTCGTCGGCAGGCGAACAGAAGCTGATTCCAGCCACACTAACCACCGACCCGTTTGCACCATTAATACTTAGAGATTTGCCCCCCAACCTTGATGACCTGGTTGAAATTGAGCGTTCCGATTTAAAAGCTGTAGTGCCCGGCAAAGCTTTTGTAATCGACCAGAGTAATAAAATGCGGGCGCTGACTGAGGGCGATGAGGTTTATTTAGGCTATGTAACTAAGGTTGACCCGGTTCTCGGACGTATTGAATGTACGTTGAACAAGGGTGGTATAATAGAAAAATTTGAATTGAATATTCGTTATGGACAAAAACAGAAGTGAGGACAAAATGAAAACATTAAAAAAAAACTTATTAACTTTATTTGCGCTACTATTAATTTTTAGTCTCGTTTCTGAACAAGTTGCTTTTTCCCAAACTGAAAAACGAGTCCTAAGAGAATTTGTATCCAAGGACGAGATAGCCTCTATCGCACAAACCACCCCGTTCGATAAAGCAATCGCAGCTCTAAGTGATGTCAGTAAAAAATACCTTGGGAAACTAATTATCGATCCCTCTAAACGAGCCATACCAATCGGTATCGATATAAAAGCAATGCACTGGCAGGACGCACTGGAATTAATACTTAAAATCAACAATTTATGGTATTTAGAATATCAAGACTATTTTGAGATTACAGGAGCAAAGGGTGAAGCAGTAACCGACAAAGCGACAGGCGGGCTGGCATTCGAAAAAGAACCGGTAAATATGAACAGCCGCGAAGTTAAGATTTCTGCCGTCTTCTTCAATGTCGATTTAAACAAAATGCATGAATCGGGTATTAATTGGAAATTTTTTAGAAGCAAACCCGATGATCAATTTAAATCACTGACTATCGAACAGCAAACTGCCAAAAAAGTGAGCGATACTCTTCTCTTTAATCTTGCATTAAAGGGTGTCGATTTATCCTTTGGAAATTTAGATGCCATAGTCCGTCTCTTTTCAGAAAATAATTTGGGCGAGGTAATATCCAATCCGCAAATAGTTGTGCGATCCAGCGAAAAAGGAAAGATACAGGTCGGTGAAGATATTTCTGTGAAGAAAAAAGACTTCGCGGGAAATACTGTTATTGAACAGATTCCTACTGGTACGATTATCGAAGTTACTCCGTATGTAATTAAAGAAGGTGAAAATGAATTTGTTTATTTAGACCTCGAAGTTGAGAGAAGCGTAATCACCGCCCTCGGCGAAGCCCCAACTATCAGTAGAACCAGAGCTAAAACTGTTTTATTGATGATTGATGGCGAAGAAGCTGTGATAGGTGGTTTATATTCAAACTTTGATTCGAAGGAACGAAGTGGTATTCCGATATTAAAAGATTTGCCGTGGTGGGTTTTTGGCTTGAGATATATTTTCGGCTACGACAAAGTTTTAACATCAAAAAAAGAATTAACTATACTTTTAAAGATCGAACTCGTTCCAACTTTACACGAAAGAATGGCAAGAAAAGTAAAGGAAAACCTGATTGAGACACAGCGGCAAAAATTCGATAAGGAACTCGATAGGTATAAAAGTAAATAAAGAATTTTTTAAAAGAATATATTAGGAAAAAAGCTATGAAAATAAAAATATTGATGTGTCTGCTTGCGGCTCTGTTTCTATTCACACTCTATAGCTGTACGGACAAGGTAGCCCCGGTAGAAGAGGAAACACTTGTGATAATATCCGGTAAAGTCGTAGAGCAAAAGCAAAATATGATATTACCGGTTAAGGATGTACAAGTAAATTTAACTGCAAGCGGTTTGACTCCGATGATCGACTCAACAGATCAAGATGGGAATTATTACTTTCAATTTACACTTGAGCCTGCGGTTCAGTTAAATGTAACAATGAATATAAAAAAAGAAGGATACAAAGAAGAATCCCCCTTCACATTTGAAGTAGAAGTTGGATCGAAATATCCGATTCCTCCGATTACAATCACACTCGATACAACAACAACAATTGGGGGTGGTGGTGGAATTCCGCCCGGCTCAGGTATGCCTCAAACAATTGCCTTCATGGGTCCACAAACAATTGATATAAAAGTTTATGGAGTTGGGGGTAACGAAACTGCTATAATACTATATGAAGTTAGAGATTCACTTGGATTTCCAATCAGTATTTCGCAGCGTGATACTGTAACCTTTTCTATTGCAGGACCTCCGGTTGCAGGAGGCGCCTATGTTTCACCTTCGTGGTCGTTAACAAATTCAGCGGGGCGGGTCGCAACGACTGTGAACAGCGGAACGATTTCAGGTGTCCTTCAGATAGTCGCTTCGTTGAGAAGAGAGAGTGATGGAGTTTGGGTTCGTTCAACACCAACTCGTGTCGTCGTAAATGCCGGTTTACCCGACCAGAATTATTTTTCAATCGGTCCTAAACAATCTAACTTTGCCGCATACAATTGGATTGGAAGGACGAACGAAATCCTTGTACAGGTTGGAGATAAATATAGCAATCCTGTTCATCAAGGGACGGCGGTTTATTTTAATACAACAGGTGGTATCGTAACTGCTGCGCGCTATACCGATATAAAAGGACAAACAACAGCAACTCTTTATAGCGGCAATCCATTACCAAATTACGCTGTCCCCGGATTTGGACCAGGCTATGCATGGATTTATGCTCAAACTATCGGACAAAATGGCGTTATTGTTAAAGATAGCGTTATAATACTATTCTCCGGAGTTCCAGGCATTAGCGTAAGTCCGTCCTATACAATCAACGTTCCGCGCGGTGGGTCGCAAACGTTTAGCGTAAATATATCCGACCAACACGGAAATCCACTTGCACCGGGAACCCAAATCTCATCAACCATCGAATTCTCGCCACCTGAAGGTACTAACTGGGCTGCAAAAGTTGGCGGCTTACCCGATGAACCATTAAACGATTATCTCTTCCGCGGTCCTGGAAGAACTGATTTCACACTTACTGTGGTCGATGCCACGCCAGCCGGAACACCACAGATTATGCCGGTTGTGGTAAAAATTTCTGTAAGCGGTTCGAATGGAAATGCTACTGCATTCCTTTATGGCAGTGTCGGAAATTAGTAAGTTTAAATTTTATTTAAATACAAAAGCCATCTCGATTTTCGGGATGGCTTTTGTGTTGGAAAAAAATGCAGTAGAGACGTTCCATGGAACGTCTCCTGACTTCCGCACAATTTTAACAAAAACGAAAAATCTTTAGAAATATTACCAAAAACCGCATTTTACTTTTGGATACGGGTGTCCCAATGCGTAAGACGGAAAATACATACAAACATTCGACCCCGCTGGGGTCGGTATTATTTTATATTTCAAATACTACAGACATTCGACTCCTTTGGAGTCGTTTCATAACTACCATTTATCGAGTCCGTAGGACTCGTATGTCTGTAGCTATGTATCAAAGAATATATTACCCGCTCCGTAGGAGCGGTATGTTAATTATTAATCTTATAAAACTCCAATTCTTGGTTTTGGGTGTCCCAGTGCGTAAGACAGGAGACGTTCCATGGAACGTCTCTACGTTATATTTTTAATCGCTTCAGCAAACGCTCGATTTGTCTTTTCAATATCTTCCGTAGAATGTGCCGCCGAAACAAATGCAGCTTCAAACTGCGACGGAGCTAAATATATTCCCTGCATCAACATCTCATTAAAATATAAAGCGAACTTTTTAGTATCCGATGTTTTGGCACTATCATAATCAAAGACTTCTTTATCAGTGAAAAACAAAGTGAACATAGAACCGACTCTGTTTATCCTGTAATTCAAACTAAATTTTTGCAGAGTCTCCCGCATCCCATTTTCTAATTGTGCGGACCGTTCCTCAAGAATTTTATAAACAGATTTATCTTGTGAAATAATCGAAAGCATTTCAAACCCCGCCGCCATAGCTAACGGATTGCCCGATAGCGTTCCGGCTTGATACATAGGTCCGCTTGGTGAAACCAATTGCATTATTTCTTTTTTGCCGCCGTAAGCGCCAACAGGCAAACCTCCGCCGATAATTTTGCCAAGTGTGGTAATGTCTGGTTTAATTTTGTAAAGTTCCTGAGCACCGCCGAGAGAAATGCGAAACCCGGTCATCACTTCATCGAAAATCAGAACTATATTTTCCCGTGTGCATAACTGCCGCAGTTGTTTCAGAAAATTTTCTCGCGGCGGAATGCATCCCATGTTTCCGACAACGGGCTCAACGATTAACGCGGCAATCTCTGATTTGTTTTTCGAAATCAATTCCTCAACCGAAGCGATATCATTGAAGCGCGCAGTCAAAGTATAATCGGCAATGCCTTTCGGAATACCGGGACTGTCAGGGACTCCGAAAGTCATAGCCCCCGAACCGGCTTTTATTAGAAACGAATCGCCGTGTCCGTGGTAGCATCCTTCAAATTTGATCATCTTATCTTTACCCGTGTATGCGCGTGCAAGCCTGATTGCGCTCATTGTTGCTTCTGTGCCTGAGTTTACCATTCGAACCATTTCGATTGAAGGCATTATCTTCGTAATCAATTCAGCGATCATCACTTCAAGCTCGGTTGGGGCGCCGAAGCTTGTTCCGTTTTCAGCAGTTTTCTTAATTGCTTCAATTATTTTTGGATGTGAATGCCCAAGCAGCATCGGTCCCCACGAGCCAACGTAATCGATGAATTCGTTTCCATCGGCATCCCATAGTTTGGAACCCTTTGCTTTTTGTATGAATAGAGGATTTGTGCCTACAGATTTGAAAGCCCGCACGGGCGAGTTCACACCGCCGGGGATTAATTGTTTTGCTTTTTCGAATAGTGTATCTGACTTTGATGTGTTCATATAATTGACTTAAAAATATTTTTGTGAAATTTAAGAAATATAAAACTGCAAAACAAAAAGCATAGAATTGATAATTAAAGTTTTTATTATTAGCTTATAATCAAACATTAAGAGATAAGGCAAACATATGCAAGTAATTAAAAAAGAAATAATCGAGTCGATATCAAATTTACCAGAAGATGTTGACATTGAAGACATTATGTATCATTTATATGTGATAGACAAAATTAAAAGAGGACAGTCAGCCGTACAAAATAATGAAGTAGTTTCAACGGAGGAATTAAAAAAAGAAATTGAAACATGGTAAAGTGGTCGATTCCTGCCAAGAACGATTTAAGGCAAATACATGATTTTATTGCTAAAGATTCAAAATACTATGCTAAAAAAGTTACAACAGAAATCATAGAGAGAGCAGAGCGTTTGAGTCTTTTTCCTTCGATGGGTAGAATTGTTCCCGAGATGAATGAAACGAATATTAGAGAATTAATAATATATTCCTATAGATTAATTTACGAAATTTCAGGAGAAGAAATTGAAATATTGGCTCTTCTCCATTGTAAAAAAGAATTCCATCTAACAAAATAAACCAACCTTACCAATTTGTAATCAAGGATGATGAATATAGAACTGCGAAAAATACAAAACACAATCATTAACCATTCATCCACTATTTCATGATTCCAACAACCCCTCCGCTTTATACCACACATAAGTTTTTTTCACCGCTTCCTTAAACGGTGTTATCTGATATCCAAATCCTCGCTCTGCTTTTTCAGTGTTAAACCAAAAATTTATTCCGATACTCGCAATCAAATCGGAACTGATAAAAGGTTTTTTCCCCGTAACACTGCTTATCAAATCAAAAAATTTTGCAGCCGACTTTACTAAAAGTGTTGGGGCTTTAAATTTTGGCGGAGTAACTCCAACCACTTCAGCTACCTGTTCGAATGCTTCTTTGATGGTAAGATTCGTTCCTCCTAAAACATATCTTTCACCAATTCTTCCAACCTTCGCTGCTTGGATATGTCCGAAGACGACATCATCGATATAAACGATGTTTATTCCACCATCAATGTAAAAAGGAACCATGCCGCTGCTTACTCTTTTAATCAGCGAACCGCCGTGAAATCGGTAATCCTTTGGTCCGATTACTACAGCAGGATTAACAATTACTGCGTCGAGTCCTTTCTCGATGGCTTTAAATATTTCAAGCTCGGCTAAGTGTTTTGAATATTTGTACGTGAGTTGTGTGTTCCAGTTGAAATCGGTTGTCTCGTCGGATAATTTTCCGTCGGTGCGGTAACCTAAAGCAGCGATTGAACTTGTGTGGACGAATTTTTTAACGCCTGTTTCAAGAGCGACTTCGGCTACGTTTTTAGTGCCGAGGACGTTCACCTCCTTTTGTTCCGTTCCTTTTTTCTTCCACATCGCCACAATTGCGGCTGTATGAAAAACCGTATCGCATCCATCCATTGCTTGTCGCAAAGAATTCTTGTCGAGTATGTCTCCGATAAAATGCTCAACGCTTAAACCTTTAACTGCACGTAAGTCTGAATTATCCCGCAGGAGTATGCGGACCTGGCAGCCCTCTTTCAATAAAGCTTCGGCAAGGTTGGAGCCAATGAAGCCTGTCCCACTTGTTATAAGAACTTTTTTAATATGGTGTTGGGTTGGGTTTGGCATTTGAAAAGAAAAGCAGATAGAGGTTGTCCAAAAATTCTTCGTGGGTTAAGTGTTCTTAGTGTCTAAGTGGTAATAGAAAAAAAATTAAAGAACAATATTTACCACTAAGACACAAGTTCACTAAATAACACTAAGACAAAATTTCACTTTATTGGACATCCGCTACAATGGTAATTGTTCTAAAGCAACTTTGCCGCATCTTTTGCAAAGTAAGTTAAAATCAAATCAGCGCCCGCACGTTTGATGCTGGTTAGAACTTCAAGCATCACCCGCTGTTCGTCAATCCAACCTAATTTACCCGCCGCTTTAATCATCGAGTATTCACCGCTAACATTGTATGCAGCCGTCGGCATTCTGAATTCATCTTTCACGCGCCTGATTATATCGAGATATGGAAGCGCCGGTTTGACCATAACTATATCAGCCCCCTCCTCAATGTCCGCTTCAACTTCCCGTATTGCCTCGTCAGAGTTTGCAGGATCCATCTGGTGCGAGCGCCTGTCGCCGAACTGCGGCGTGCTTTCGGCGGCTTCACGGAATGGTCCGTAAAATCCGGATGCATACTTTGCAGCGTACGACATTATCGGTAGATTGTGGAAATTATTTTTATCCAGCATTTCCCTGATTGCTTTTACACGTCCGTCGAACATATCCGATGGTGCAACCATATCGGCACCGGCTTGTGCGTGTGTAAGTGCTTCTTTGGCTAACAATTCGATTGAAGGGTCGTTTAATATTTCATCGCCTTTAACAATTCCACAGTGTCCGTGCGAGGTGTACTCACATAGGCATACATCGGTTATTACATAAAGCTCAGGGACTTCTTTTTTGATTGCGCGAACTGATTGCTGGATTATACCGTTCGGATCGTATGCGCCGCTGCCGACTTCATCTTTCTTCTCGGGGATGCCGAAAAGAATGACCGCAGGTATTCCGAGGTTTTTTACATCAACACATTCACGCACGATTTCATCAACCGACATCTGATAGACACCGGGCATGGAAGAGACTTCCTTCTTGAATTTATTTCCCGGCACTGCAAACAGCGGATATATAAAATCGTTTTTTGAAAGCTCGGTTTCGCGTACCATCGAACGTATGATAGGGTTCATGCGTGTGCGTCGAAGACGCTGAAAGTTATTAATTTGGTTACTCATTTTTTTCCTTTTTATCTTGAAATTGCGCATAACCACATTGCTTAAATTTCAATTCTGCTGTTAGTGGAAATTTATAATCTTGAATAAATTTATTCATTAGTTTTTCAAATTCTTCTGCTTTTTCAAATTCGTCAATCTTATAGATGTAGTGTTCGATTGTTCCATCTTTATCGAAGTAGAACCGATTCCAACAGTTAGTTGCTGTTCCCCATTTAAAATTATTCTTCCAAAGAAAAGCAGATATATCCTGCAATAGTTTCACCCATGCCTTATACAATTCGTCTTCTCTACCTTTAAAAGCTGTAAAAGTTGCCGTATCTATATTGACCGCCTCTGTGTAAAGAGACTCTAACTCAGTATATGTAAACCCGGATTTCTCAAATTCCTTCCAAGGATAACATTTTGTTTGACTGAATGAGTATTCAAACAGAGTCAAAATTAGTGCGAAGAAAATCAGATAATATTTCATTTTACAGTTCTCCTTTTTATACTTAGCATTATTAATTGCAACTACAAGATAAAAAACTATATTGATATTTCAAACTTACGGCAAATAACTAATAAACTCAAGCAAATTTCCTTCAGGGTCTCTGAAGAAAACACTTTTCCCTTTTCCGTGCGTTCCCATTCTCTCGACAGGTCCAAGCTCGACTGATACACCGTGTTGGGCAAGATGCTCAACTGCTGCTGAAATATTTCCATCCCAGTGGAAACAAAAATCTGCGCTGCCGGTTTGTGGGTTGGCTGAGTTAATTTCAGCTTTTGTGGTTAGTGTATGGAGAATAATTTTTTGGAGCGTGAAAAGAAGTGCCGGGTATTTTACCGACCCCGATTTCCATGCTTCATAATCTACCAATTCCGCACCCACTACGCGCTTGTAGAACTTAATAGTTTCTTCGATGTCGTTCACGTTTAAAACAAAGTGGTCAATTTGCATTTTTCTTTTCCTTTAGAACGTCCGTTAGCTTAGAACGTTTTACGTTCCTAACAGATACGTTCTTTATATTAAACATATCTACACCAGATTTTAGTTGCCTAACGGACTGGAACTAACCTGCGTTGCAATGTTCCAGCGCGTCGATTAAAAGTTTAAATTTAAAATGTGCTGTTATATCGTGTGTTGTCATTTAATAATTCAACACTCACAACTCAGGCGCGCGCGGTTGTAATGTCAGTTTGAGTGACTGGTTAGCCTGCAATTACGTTATATTGTTTTGCAATAACCTTCGTTTAATAGATATGCTCTATCAATTACAGAAGAAACGTATTGGCGATAATGATCTGTGAGTAATATTCCTCGACCATTTTCTTTTTCTTTCTGAAGTAATTGAACAACCTTTTCAATTTTAATCGGTTCAAGTCCAGTAAATGGTTCATCTAATAAAACAAAAGGTCTTTGTAATGACAAAATCAATCTAACTTCAATATATCTTCGCTCTCCAGTGGATAAAGAATAAATTTTTTGATTAAGATATTTTGAAATCATTTCATCTGCCAACAACTGCTCACTATCTTTAGGAAAGTGTCTTATCAAATCTTTAACACGTAAATCGTCAGGTAAAAAACTTTCTTGCGATAAAAACGAAATCTGAGAAAAACGGTCTTTTAATTGTGGTGAATTAAATACTTTGCCAGCAATAAATATTGAGCCACTTGCCGGTTTCAATAAACCTGCGATAATTTTAATAAGCGTAGTTTTTCCTGAACCATTTATTCCATACAAACCACAAATACTGCCTAATTCTAAATCGAAATATATTCCTCGAAGTATCTCTTTGGTGGCATACCTAAATACAATTGAATCAACAACTAACTTTTTAGAATCCATAAACCAACTAAAAAAGTAGATATTTCATATACAACGGCAATACTGAAAAGAATATAAATACCTTGAAGCCGAAGATTGTAATATAAAACCCAGTAATTTTTCTTTTCAAAAAGATAGTATGTTAAATATATTCCAATGATACCCGCCCACCTAATTGATGGAAATATCAACGAATGCAATGATTGTTGTGGAAGTATGTTTAAAATTAACATTATCGGAAATACACAACCAAAAGTAATTGCAAAATAATATTTAATGAGATAGTGTACCATTGTTATTGCAGGCTAACGACGTTGCGCCTAACCCGCCGCCCAGAACAAGGAAGCTAAGCTAAAACGCATTGCCAAAGATTAAACAAACTGCACTTAAGCCTGTCCGCCTCTGGAGGATTGCATTCGCAAGTGCAGTTTGTAAGTTAATTAATTAGAACGAACACTTAGAACAACAAACTATAACTTAAACACAATTTCAAAAATCACAAAACCACCGAACTAAAATGGCGGTCGGCGTTGAGGCGCTGGTTAGGCATTACCCATTACCCATTACATTTTATCTGCTAACTCTGTTCTTGAATTCACTATATCATTGACTAATATTTTATTCATTTTTATAGGTTCTTCGAATATCGGACTATGTGCTGATTGATAAAATGTATAAAATCCTTTTATTGGAGCTTTGATTTTTGTAAAATATTCTTTTGCCAATTCATAAGAACAAGTATAATCATCAATACCGTGAAAAAAATAAACCGGAACTCGAAAAGAATTCTTACTTTCCATTAAGTTTGTATTTATCATTCTTTTCCAGTTTTGGCTGATACCCGATTGTGATTTATTAACCCATAAATTGTACTTCTCTGATATTGTGTATTCACTAAACAACAATGATGGAAGAATAAGATCTGTGATTAGATTTTTCATTTTTCTCATTGTTCCAATACCAAGTTCGTGCATTGCAACGTCTCTAATTTTTACATATTCGTCTGGTAATTCCCCATTATATCCGAGAGATATACGCTGTAAAACTTCAACCATTTTTCGATTCCCTAATTCTTGGTATTTACTAAGCATATAGTTGTAGGCAATCTTTTCCGATTTGCGTTGATCGGACATCTGAGCGATGCCGATGTATGCATAATATAATTCTGGAACTTTATCAATAACATAAACACCAATGAAAGTACCGCCGGAATGACCCATTAAATAAATTTTCTTCTTATTAAAGCGTTTTAACAGATATTCAGTTAATGTAATGGAGTCATCAACAAGTTGATCCAAAGTTGTATAATTATTTGTTAAATTCGAATTATGCGATATACCGCAACCTCGTTGTTCCCACCACACCACTGTAAAGTTCTTTTCTAGCTGAGTCGGAAATTTTTCTGTTAAAAAATAATCCGGCATTCCGCCGTGCATATAAAGAATGATAGGATTATCTAAGTTCTCTCCCTTTATAAACATCCCTTGCCTTGTGCCATTTATTTCTAGAAACACTTTTTCTGATATGCTGTTTTTAAACACTTTCCCATTCTTATCAAGAAATTGGTTGGGTTTTCCAGAACTCATAAAAATCAATACTAAAAGGAAACTAATAATTGTTAAAAAAATAACTCCACCTATGATTAACATAAACTTCTTTATTCCTTTTAATTCAATCATCACTTATGCCTAACTATTGCTTATACTGCACCGTTTAGTTTATTAACGAATACATATATGCACGGCGCTGCATATCTATCACCCAAATGTTTCGATTTTCGTTTATTTTGTAAATATTTAAAAATAGGTTGTGCATATCTATCATCCTTAACTAATTCAGTCTAACGGACTCTTAATACCAAGCCCTCTATTGAGAACATGCGTGTAAACCATAGTTGTCTTTATCCCGTGAGATAACTTTTATAAAACAAAACTGACGCTAATATACATAAGTCCAAATAAAAATCAAATCTTCTCTAAAAAATCGAAAAGGTGTTTATTGAATGCAGAAGAATTTTCTAAATTGCTCATGTGTGCGGCATTGGGAATTATGTGCATCTCGGAATTCGGTATCTGATTTTTCACCTCCAACGCATCGGCAGGTGTTGTGAGTGTATCTCTCTCGCCGACCATTATTAAAGTCGGAACTTTTATTTCCGGTAAAGCTCGTGTCGTATCGGTTCTTGCTGCCAGTGCAATTAATGTCGAAGCAACAGAGAGCGGCGAAGTTTTCAAAATAATGTTTCTAATCATATCAACGATGCTTGGAAGACGTATAAAAGTTTCTTCCGAAAAAATTGCTTTTAAAAAATCTTCTGCAAACCGGGCAATCCCTACACTCTTTACAATCTGAATTTGCCGTGCTCTTCTGATTTTTACCTCGTTCGTGTCGGCTGCAGATTTTGTATCGCACAAAACCAATGCGGCAACTCTCTCAGGATGGCGTTCAATTGCTCGAAGTGCGATATAACCGCCCATCGAAAGTCCTACTAAAACAGCTTTCTCAATTTTTAAATAGTCGAGCAGTCCGAATAAATCATCAACAAAAAATTCAATCAAGAATTGCCCATCGCCGAAGTCACTTTCGCCGTGACCTCTTACATCGAAAGTAATCGCACGGTATTTGCCGGAGATTGATTTTAATTGAGGAGTCCACATTGAACTGTTGAAAGGAAAACCATGTATGAAAACGACGGGAAGTCCTGCAGGATTACCGCTTTCTGTGTAGTATATGCGTATTCCGTTGATGTTGGCTTTCATTTCGAAATAAGAAACTAAAAATTTTGTAAATGTGCAAATGTAATAAAAAAGCCGACCCTTATTATTTGAGTCGGCTTTGGATTGAAGATAACAATCAATTTGTTAAGCTTTTGTTACCTGAGCTTTTACCCATTTTGTTGTAACCGACTTCGGTCTGACAATCGGGTAGCCCATCGCACGTGCAATAATAGCTTGGGCTGACACGCCGAGTGTACGCGATACACTAAACAGAACTGTATAGTAATCGAATTCAGTCATACCGTAATGATACAACAATGCACCTGAGCCTGCATCAACGTTGGGCCACGGGTCTTTAATTTTCTGAACTTGTTTCAAGACATCGGGAACAACATCGAATACATGTGCAACTGAATCGAACACAGGATCACCGCTGCAATATTTTTTGCCGAATGCCAAGAAAGCATCAAAGCGTGGATCGGTGATTCTTAATACTGCGTGTCCGTAACCCGGTACCACTCTTCCTGCGTTCAAAGTTTCCTGAGCGTAAGTTCTAAGTTGATCGGGAGTCGGAGCGCCGCCGAATTTTTTATTCGTCTCAAGAATCCAGGCAAGGCATTCCTGATTTGCAAGTCCGTGTAAAGGACCGGCAAGTCCGTTTAATCCGGCTGATACTGCATAGTAAAGATCGCTCAACGCCGATGAAACTGTTGCAGTAGTTGCTGCGCTTACGTTACCGCTTTCGTGGTCGGTGTGTAGAGTTAAATAGAGCTGCATCAGTTTTGTGAACTCACCGTTTGGATCGGGCAGACCTAACATGTGTACATAATTCGCAGCCCAATCGAGTCCTTTTTTCGGAGAGATTCTATCTCCTCTATTGAAACGCATACGATAAATTCCGGCTGCGACGTTCGGAAGTCGTGCCATCAAATTAAGTGCATCTTCCAACATCGGTTCCCAGTAAACATCTTTCTTCATACCCTCGTTATATCTTTGACGGTAAACCGATTCTTTTTCCATAACGAGTATTGCTGTATTCAGCATTACCATCGGATGCGAATCTTTGGGCATTGCTTTTAAAACATCCCATACATAACTCGGAACATCCTGCCGTGCTTCTAAATCGGCTTGCAGCGATTTGAGCGCATCAGCATCGGGCAATTCGCCGGTACAGAGTAAATAAAAAATTTCTTCGGGAAGTTTGTCTTTGATTTCACCGATTGGTCGCTCCCGAATTATCAATCCCTTGTCAGGTGGGACTTCAGAGGTGTCGCAAACGAGGCATTTAACGCCGCGTTGTCCACCGTATAATTGTTCGACTGTTACTTCTGAAACTACTTTTGCTCCGTGCTCTTTCACGAGATTTTTGATCTCATCGCGAAGACCAGGAATAATTTCAGCAAGTTTTGCTTTGAGTGTAGCCATTTTGATTCTCCTTTGATTTTTTTTGAGATTATCAAATATTATTATTTAAGAACTAATTAAAAAAAATTCGATAAGAACTATTTCCCTTAAGAACTGATATGTCCAAAACGGATTGGAAGAACAAATGAACAGATTAAACTGAAAGTAATATAACAGTAAAATATCTAATTTTCAAGTTGACGATGTATAAAATTTATATTTTATACAAATTTTTTGAGTTCTTCTGCTGAAGCTTTTTCGATATCTGCGTGCAAGCTGTTTCCGGCAGCATCCATTGTAACGATTGCCGGGAAATCAACAACGCGTAAATGCCACATTGCCTCAGGAATGCCGAATTCTTCAAGAAAATTAACACTTTCCACTTTAGTAATACACTTTGCGTAATATTGTGCCGCACCCCCTATTGCGTTGAGATAGACTGCTCCGAATTCTTTTAAGGCATCCGAAGTCCTCTTTCCCATACCACCTTTACCGATAACAGCACGAACACCAAATTTTTTAATAACATCGGCTTGATAAGGTTCTTCTCTTCCGCTTGTCGTCGGACCGGCTGCATTGGCAAACCACTCGCCATCTTTCTTTAACATAACAGGTCCACAGTGGTAAATTACTCCGCCTTTTAAATCAATAGGCGAGTCGTGTTTAACAAGATACGCATGCATGGCATCGCGTCCCGTGTAAATTATTCCATTCAGTAAAACAACATCGCCGACTTTTAGTGAGCGGATTTTCTCCTCACTTATCGGTGTATCTATTTTTATTTCTTTTCCTGTCAGCTTGATATTCTCATAGTCTGCCATCTTTTTAATTTCTTCTGTACCCTTGTAAAGCCAACTCTTAATTTCTCCCGTCTTCGGATCTATAATAACGCCCAACCTTCTGAATGCCCAGCAGTCGTATGCGACAGACACGAAGAAGCTTGCTGGCAATCGGTTAGCAGCAGTAATCTTGCATCCGATTAAAGTAGTTTTGCCGCCAAAGCCCATCGTTCCGATGTTGAGTTTGTTGGCATCTTCCATTATTTTGTTTTCAAGTTCAGCAAGTTGTGGATTAGGATTTACATCGTCGAGAGTTCTTAGGAATTGTTGCTTTGCTAAGTCGTAACCTGTCGCTCGGTCGGAGCCGATACAAACTCCAAGCGACCCCACACTGCAACCGTGTCCTTGTGCTTGCCACACTGCGTGCATTATACATTTTCGCACACCTTCTAAATCTCTATCAGCTCTCCCTAAATTTTCTAAAGTTACAGGAACCGAGTATTGGATATTTTTATTTTCGCATCCTCCTCCTTTGAGAAGAAGCTTAACTTCGATATCATCTTTCTCCCACTGTTCGAAGTGATAAACGGGAGTTCCGGGACCGAGATTATTTCCAGAATTTTTACCCGTGATTGAATCAACAGAGTTCGGACGTAGTCTTCCTGCTTTCGTCGCTTCTACAATTGCTTCTTCGATTGCTTTCTTCATCGCAACTTGGTTTATACCGACAGGTGTGTGGATGAAGAATGTCGGCATACCCGTATCCTGACAAATTGGGGCAATGCTTTGCTGTGCCATATCAATGTTGATGGCAATTGTGCTGAGTGCGAGTGCGGCTTGTGTGTTTGGCGTTTCGTCGCCCATTGCTTTTGATATTGCTTTGCGGACATCGGGCGGTAAGTTTGCCGATGTTTGGCTGATTAGTTCAAAAACGCTTTGTTTAAATTTTTCCATGTAATCTCCTAACGAAATTTATATCTGAGGTTTGTTTGTCTTTATTTTATGTTAACAAATTACTTTTTCTTTCTTAGTTGTCGTACCTTTTTCTCTGAAAATAATTTATAATTCTGACTTGTTACTACTTGTCTGCCCGATTTCTTTTCCAATTCTTTTCTGGCATTTCCTGCCACTGTACCACCTTCGACTGCGGCTTGCTCATTTTCAGGAAAACCCTGCGCATCTTTATTTCGAGCTATTTCCGTTGTGGCTGCTTCGCCCAACATGGTAAAAATTAATTCAAGATCATTCATATGGTCGCGCAAATTCTCCTGCGGTTTCGTTAATCCTTTTAGCTTTTTATAATCACTTGGCACTAAACCAAATGTGGCTTTGCTTATTTCGGCAGTGAGGATTGCATATTCCTTTGCTTCTTTCACACCCCGCTTCTTCCATTCATTCGTAAGCTCATCCCTTACTGCAATGCCGCGGACACGCTTTTCGATCCATTCATCGCTGTAACCCTTTGCCTTATATATTTCACGCATACGCATTTGTGCAAGCTCGGGATTCTCAATTTCCTCAAGTCGTTCATTCCCAACTTTTGCTAACCAGAGTTTGAAAGGTTCTGCATTTGGAGAAGGAATAGATTGGATTAGACGAAGCATCTGCTGGACATCTGCCACATCGGTGAGGCGCATTTTTCCGTCCATTGCTTGCATTTTCAAAGCGTGACAGTTTGTCACGGTTTCATTTCCCTCCTTTTTAAGGCGTTCTTTTAGCTTTCGCCAATACGCCTGAGCATCAACACTCTCAGTTAGCACTGCAACAACATCAACAATTGCAAAATACCATTTCTGCTCTTGTTCATCCCATTGAGAACGAATTTTTTTTGTTTCAAATAATTTTATATTTGCCATAATCTACTGATGAATATTCGTTGTGCTGAAGTTTGTTAAAAAAGTAATAAATTAATAAGGAAATTTGGTGAAAATTCCTAATTTTTGTTTTAAAACATTTACTAATTTCTCTGTGTTTGCATATTACTTCGTTTACTCCTTTTTACTTGACATTCAGATATTATTTCAGAAACTTAATCATTGGCAGACTTCACATAGATAACGTAGGTAGTTTTCTACCTGCAGATCTTCACATATAACGGAAGCTATTTATTATTGGGTCATTTGTAGGGTAGCATATGAAATGTTTAATAATAAGTTTAATCATCACAGTAATATTTTTATTCAACACATGCAAACAGAAACCTACGGAAGTGCCAGTAGTTGAAACAAAAATAAGTGGTAGGGTTGCTGAAAAAATAACTAATAACGGTTTATCAGGTGCACTTATTACAACTAATCCAACGACTTCTGTAGTAACAACGGATGGTTTTGGTAATTACGTGATTTCAAATGTCTCATCGGGGCAATATAGTGTAATTGCAACTAAGGATGGTTATAAACAAAACTCAATCAATGTAGCAGTGAAGGAAGGCTACACTGCGTCTGCGGACATTCAATTAGAATTATTATTGCCGCAATTATCTGTCTCAAGTTCTAATCTTGATTTTGGCGTTGGGATCACAACTTTAACTTGCATACTCACGAACACAACACAAATTGGGACTATAAATTGGTCTATCATCAAAAGTGCTGATTGGTTGACAGTGAATCCGGCTTCTGGATCGCTAACGACAGGCACCAGCACACTAACTTTAACTGTAAATCGCACTGGACTAAGCTATGGAAATTACAACAATACACTGACTGTCACTTCCAACGGCGGCAATAAAGATATTGCAATAACTATGACTGTACAGAATCCTAATTTACCTCAACTTACCGCCTCGCCTTTATTACTTGATTTTGGGTTAGACAAAATTGATCTTCAGTTCAATATCTCTAACACGGGAACGGGAACGCTCAACTGGTCAGCAGCATCTCCGCAAGCGTGGATTTCCGTCGTTCCGACAAATGATTCGACAAGAAGCGAAACAGACGTAGTAACAGTTCAAGTAAGTAGGGCGGGATTGACGGCTGGAAATAGTTATGCAGGTCAAGTAAATATTACCTCAAATGGAGGAAGTCAATCTGTCGCAATTCAAATGAGGACTCCAACTGTTCCAACATTAGCATTATCTACAAAGCAATTGGATTTTGGCAGCACATTAACAAATTTAAACTTCAATATTTCCAACGGCGGGTCTGGTACATTGAACTGGCAAGTTTCTTCAAACCAAAATTGGCTGACAGTGAATCCTTCTAACGGAAGCAATCAAATGACTGTAAATGTTTATGTAAATCGCTCTGGTTTAGGCGCTGGAAATTATTCGGGAAAGCTCAGCGTTACGTCAAATGGCGGAAACGATTCAGTTAATGTTTCTATGACTGTTCCGGCGGCAAGCAACCCAACGTCTGTAACGCTGTACGTTCCAACCAACATTACTACATCTTCTGTAAATTTGAGTTGGAGCCAGAATAATGATGCTGATTTTAAACAGTATGAGATTCATAAATCAACCACAAGCAGTTTCACTCCGAGTTCAGGAACGTTATATCAGACAATTGCATCCAAATCAACTACGAGCACAACGGTGAGCGGATTGACTCAAAATACAACTTACTATTTCAAAGTGAGGGTAGTGAATAATAGCAACTTAACGAGTGATTCGAACGAAAGAAACGTGACAACACTTTCTTCTAATAGTGGACCTTATACCACCGATGCTAATACAATTGCACTTTATCACTTTGATGAAACAAGTGGTAACACAGTCGCAGATGCAAGTGGTAATGGACACACCGGAATATCAAACAATGCAGCAATAGTTGTTGGGAAATGGGGAAATGCCAGAAGTTTTAATTATCCCAGATTTGTCATTAGAAATTTTCTTTTAATGCAACAAACGGCCAGCTGAAAAGATTTGTACTCGACCAAAGTCCTTCAAACCAGCTTCGCCGTTTCATTGCTAATGATAATTTTAATATCCTATCATTACCATTTTTTGTAATGTATGCGCCAATAGCAAATACTCTATACCGTAGTGTTTTTAATTGTTGCTGTGTTTTTGTTTGTAGTATTGCTTGTCTAAATAAACTCATCAAATTATAACCCATCACTACAAAGTTTAGTGCTGCCTCAGTCGCAAAGAAATTTTCTACATTAAAACTATCGGCTCCAAAATCTTCTTTCAATTCCTTTATTCGATTCTCTGCATCTGCTCTGTTTCGGTATGCATCCCATATCATCTTTGCCGACAAGCTAAGGTTGGTTATTAAACAACTATAACGGTAATTTTTATATACTTCTTCTTCTCCAAATAACCGCAACTGCTTTCCCGTTGCTTTTGGACGTAGGTTTATTTCTTGTCTTACTATTATCATACGTCTTGGTTTTTCCCATTCAGGACTTTGGTACATAGTATCACTTATCTCTATCCCATCATCTAATCTTAAATAGGTTTTCTCTCTTGCTATGGCTAGTTTTAAAGGTCTGTAAAATTTTGCCGCTATTATGTAATTGACCGGTTTTGTTCGATTTTCCAAGTATTCTAATATCTTTTTATCATAAAACCCACTGTCTGCTCTTAAGAGTCCTATAGTCTTTCCTTCTAATCGCTCAAAGGTGTTTTCAAGAAAATTGTAAAAATTATTTGTTGTATATGAGTTCCCGCTTCTTAACCAAAAGTTTACCGTCATTCGTACATCTGCTACAAATGCTATCAAAGGATGATGACTATTTCGCCCCGGCTTCTTCGGATTATAACCTTTCTTCGCCCCTTGTTGATTCCCATATCTTGTCATTATCGTTGAGTCTAAATCTAATGTGTAGTTATCGAATTTTATCTGTTTGAAAAACCAGTTGAATAGTTCGGTAAATACTCGCTGGTTATCTGCTTGTCCGAATTTCTTAAAATATCTTTGGAAAGATTTATGCCCAGCCATTTGTTTCCAACGAAATATTTTCTGTATTACTTTGTCCATTCTTGTCACTTCTAAATGCTCAAAACGACTGGCTCCGCTCCATATGCTTACCCAAAAATTGTTTATCAACTGTATCGGGTTATAACCTCGATTTGAGTTTTGAGCAGGTAGTGGAAGACGTTCTAATATTTCATTTATCTTTGTCTTCTCTATCAACTGTTTCATTAAAACCATGCCGCCCCAAGGAGTGATCTCTTTGTCGGTAAACTCGATTTTTAGTTCCATTTTGATGTATGCTTTTCTTACTCGTTAAATTATCGTTTTTATGCTCGACTAATATAGCACAACTTACTATAAAATAACAACTTAGCTATGCTTTTTCCTAATGGCGGTCATTAGAAATTATGCCCTATTGAACAATCTGGGATTATAATACCCCAGTTACGCTCGGCACTTCGCTTTTTGGGTCTGTACCGCAACAGCAGACAATTGAAGCGTGGGTCAAAGTTACAAATTGGACACCAGGGCAAGGATATCTACTATAACGGAAATGATGGCGAAGTACAGCTTGCTACATCTCCCGACTCGGCTATCTTCTTTGGTGCACATACAACGGGGGGGTGGCCCATAATCCATTCAACGACACTACATTCACGTGTCTGGTATCATGTGGTAGCACAGGTCGACTTTGTAACACGTAAAGAGCGACTTTTTATTGACGGTGTTCTCCAACGGGAAGTTGATCTTGCTAGTGGAAGTTTTGTCTCAACTGGCTCTGGTTACCCACCTACGATAGGTTCTTATAATAATGGAACTTTTTTTTATGGAATTGTTGGTATTATTGATGAAGTTAGAATTTCAAATAAGATTAGAGAAGTAAGTGAGTTTCATTTGAATAAATACTAAGGCACAACGACATATGTACCCACAAAATATAACTCCAGATGAATCTGAACTCAACTTCAAATTGACAGAAATTGAGAATCCGCTGAAACATCTTAGCAATGACCCATGGACACACACTACTCAGGACAAAGTTACTGCTGTTGCAATCATTATATCAGAGGAAAAGAGAATCTTGAAGGTTGCTCAAGATAAATCTTCTTCACCTTTCTATTCTTATCAGAAAAAGGATGGTGAACAATGGTTACCCAAAAAGAAATTTTATACCACTGAGGAAGTAAAAGTTTTTTTAAGTCAACTTCCCAATGAAAATTAAGGGGAAGGCTTTATGTTTAATCCCTGGATAGAAAATACCTTTCGTAAAATGGAAATTGGAGAGAAATTTAATGAAAAGGAACATCGAAACTTCCTGAAGGTAAAGATATACTTAGAAAGTAATAATTGCATCGAGAATTTAGGAAATGGGATTTGGAAGAAAATTGCAGAACCTCCTGTAGAGAAGTCTGTGAAACCTCGCAAGGGACCCAGCCTTTGGCCGAACAACCCCGATCCGCATCGGAAAATTAGAAGAAGAATAAAAGGCGAATAGATTGATTTCGTTAGGTAAGAATATGAACGGTGCTGCTTGTCCAAGTTGCAGAAAAACTAAAATGATGCCCCAGACTAAAAATAGGAGAAGCTTTGCAACATTGATGAAGTGTCCCAAATGCGGCTTCCAGTGTAGGTACAAATTTCTGGGAGCTATTTCACGCAACTATGCGGCAATCGCGGATGAACTAGGCGCAAGGGCTGAAGAAGCACAAGGCATTCAGAAAAGTCGGTTGAAGTGGATAGCATTGGTCTCGTATTTTTCAGCACTTGAACTTTTTGTCTCTGCCTGGCTAAGAGATAACTTGGACACAAAGAAAATTGGAATGTCCAAAGAATGCTACCTTAAAATTCATTGGAAAATATCTGAAAGACTTACTAAAGGTTTCAAAGATGCGACTGGAAAGAAGGTTAGTTCCGAATCACCGAGATTATTGAAAGAACTGGAAATTGTAAGAGACCGTAGAAACAGCATTGTTCATGGCGGTAAATTCTCTTTAGCCACCGTCAAGGAAGAATTGAAAAAATCCCGAAAGTTATTTTTCGATACAGTACAGCTTTTATCAATAACATCAAAACAACGATAGCAATCCAAACTTCATTTTACATATATGACGAACTGAAGTTCATCCAACATCAATCATTAAAATAAGGAGACTCTTATGAAATTCATAGCTTTAATTTTAGTACTTGCCTTTTCAATCTTCGGCTGCTCCGGCTCCAAAGAAATGCAAATCGGTGAAGAAAAAACAATCAATGCAAGCACTTCAAGTAAGCCCGATTGGCTCATGAAAACGAGCGAGTTCACAGACGGTGATCTCTACGTTACAGGTGTTATGACCAAAGCATACGATATGTCCTTCGGCATGAATCAAGCCAATGCAGACGGTATGCAAAAGCTTGTTAACACAATGGGGAACGAAGTTAAAACACAAACTACTCAAGCGTTGCAAGGCGCCAACATGAGCGATGGTGATGTCGGTCGTTATAGCTCGTTTGCAATTGCTTGGGTATCCGATACCAAACGAATCATGGGCGTTACCAGCCCGGAATCGTATTGGGAAAAAGTTGAGAAGAACGAGCCAAGCGGTCTGACATATTCTTACAATTGCTACACTCGTCTAAAAATCTCAAAGAAAGATTATCAGGCATCGCTTTATGGCGCATATGATGAAATGAAGAAGCAAGCCCAAAAGGAAAATAACCAGAAAGCCGAAAAAGTTGCTGATGATCTTTTGAAAGAACTCAAAGACCAATCTAAGTAAGGATCATAATGTTGAAAGTAATCAAGCGAATGCCAGCATTGATAATGATGCTGGCATTTTTTCTCCTACGGGCTAACGCGCAAAGCAACCAATCAGATCACCCACGCTGGATTGACGAAACACCAAAAGGATACCTCAACGATTATTTTATCGGTATCGGCACGAGCGATTCTTCTTATTCAGATGCACATGAAAAAGCGCTGGTAGATGCAATCTATCGAATCCAACAGAGCAGAGAAATTGTAGTTACTGCATCACAGCGTGATACTTCGTATCTCATACAACGAAATTTGAATAACAACCAATCTATCGAATTAGTGAGAAAGAGTGCGAGAGAATTGGCAATAGATGGAAAGTCTATAACCATACGGGGTCTGATTGAAGAAGAAAGATACCAAGAAACTGAGGGTACGTCATACACTTTTTGGAGCTTAGTGAAGATTCCCAAAACAAAGGGGTTTGAATCACCACCAAGTTCTTTCTCACCTGTTTGGCGTTCAACATTATTACCGGGTTGGGGTCAATTATATAAAGGACAAAACACAAAAGGATTTCTGATCGCAGGAACTGAAGTAATACTGGTTTCTGCGGCTTTTATATTTCACAATTTGAAATTAACAGCAAAGACAGACGCTGAGAACTCAAGGACACAGGCACTCCGAGATTATTATAATGACCAAACCAATTTATATGAAGATATAAGCTTAGGATGCTTTATTGCTGCTGGCGCAATTTACATATTTAACATTTCCGATGCAATCAGCAGTGAGGGGGAAAAAGTTTACGTTGAAAATAATAAAATTAAGTTTGAGTTTTACTCGGACTATACTACACGGTCGAGCAAAGTCACTTTATCAATAAGAATTTAAAGGTTGAGTAATAAGAAACTTAGACAGACCCCTGACCATTAATCCTTTTGCCTCTTGATTTTTTTTTTGAAATTTTATGCCTATTTAGATAAATATTTTGTAGCGTATTCAGCGATTTTCTCCGCACTCATCACACAATCACCTACCGAAATGCCGCCGCGGTAGTTGCTGCAAATAAAGGCGCCGCCGAAGTTCTGTTCAAACCTCTCTATAGTTGCGATAGTTTTATAGTATCCTAATTTATACTGAGGAATTGCTTTCTCCCATCGTATAATTTTTTTGAAAGCAGGACTTCCACTGATACCGATTAAAGATTTCACTTCTGAATTTGTAATATCCAATATATTTTCATCGCTATTTTCTAACAGATCAGGGCTGCGGGAACCGCCTACGAATGTTGTAAACGATTCGAATCCTTCGGGCGCTCGATTCGGAAAAATTGTTGACGACCAAATTGTACCCAAGATTTTTCGATTTTCTTTTGCAGGGATTAGATATCCGAAACCATCCAAATCCCGATTTATATTTTCCTTCGCGTAACCCAAAACTATCTCTGCTACAGGAGGATAATAGATTGAGTTCAGAACTTTTGAAGTTTCAGGATCGATTGGCTCTATAATGCTGGATGCAACGTATGAAGGAACTGCTAAAATCACAGCATCGCTTTCAACACTTTTTGTTTCTCCATTCTGCTGATATGTTGTTACAAAAATTCTTCTTTCGCCAATCTTAGTCGGAATTATATTTATAACACTCGCATTTAAATGGACCGTATCTCCAAGCACTTTGCTCAATGCTCTCGGCAATGTTTGCATCCCGTTTTTGAACGAGAACATTTTTGCCGAATCTTTTGCTTTCTCGGCGCGCTGCTTTCGTTCCTTGCGTCCTTTAATCATTCCCTTAATCAACCCGCCGTATTTTTCTTCGAGTGCATAAAGTTTTGGAAATGCAGAGCGAACCGAAAGGTCTTCCGGATTTCCCGCATAAACACCGGCTACAAAAGGGTTGATTGCATAATCTAAAAATTCTCGTCCAAGTCTTCTCTCTACAAACTCAGCAATAGATTCCTCCTTCTCAGCGCGACCGATAAAAGGTTCTTTTAGTAAGCGTAGTTTTCCTTTTATACTCCATAGTTTTGTTTTAAGAAAAGCGGGCAGGTTCATCGGTAACGGATGCAAAACATTATCTCTCAATATATATCGCTTGTTGGATGCTTCGTGGGCGTAAATGCGTTCATCAAGAATTCCTAAGTCGGTAAATAGCTGGTTGAACAACGGTGTCGTTTCAAGCGCGCTGTTTGGACCCGATTCCACGAGCCAGCCGTTTTCGTTTACAGTTTTCATCGTCCCGCCTACTTCAGAATCTTTTTCAAGAACAGTTACGTCGATACCTTTTTGTTGAAGCCAGTATGCAGTTGTTAATCCTGATATTCCAGCGCCTATTATTACAACTTTTTTTCTAAGTTTTTGTGAAACCATTGATCCAAATTTGTCATTAGAGATTTATTAAATTATCAGAGAAGATTTTTAACACCATGTGGGTTAATTTTTCGCCACGAACCCGCCTGCCGTCGGGCAGGTTACACTAATATACACTAATTCGTGTGCATATTCGTGGAATTAGTGGCTCAGCTTTTTGTCACCTAGACACAAATCCGTCAGTTGACGGACACTAAGGCACACTTCATTATTCATTATTCGATATTCAGAAAAGATTCTTTCATTTGTTAATTTATCCCTGCCCGCTAAATTGAATCCGTTAAGGCAGGCGGGCATTGATTCAATGAACCAATTTACTTAATTACTTCTAAAACCATCTGTTTCAACGCTTCAATAAACTTCGGATGTGCGTTCAAAGCCGGCATCATCTCGAATTGCTTCACACCAAGCCCCTCTGCCAATGCGCGGGTTTGTATATCAATTTCGTGTAGCGTTTCGATGTGCTCGCATACAAAAGATATCGGAACTACTAACAAATATCGTGTGCCGGTTCCCGCTAATCTTTTTATCGTATCCTGCAAAGTTGGCTGCAACCACTTCAAAGGTCCGACTTTGCTCTGATAGCATAATGTGTGCGGCGATTCCCATTTTCCCCGCTGAGTAACTAATTCAACAGTCCGCTCTGTTTGACTTTTATACGGGTCGCCCGCTGCTATTAAACTTTCGGGAACTCCGTGTGCACTGAAAACGATGTGAATTTCTTTTGCGGGTATGTTCTCAAACTTCTTATACGAATTATTAATTTGATCAACCAACGAATCAATATATAAATCATTATCGTGGAAATTATTTATAGAGATTTCTTGATTCGGCTGGAACTTTACTTTTTTACACTGTCGGTTCCATTCATTAAAACTAGAGCCTGAAGTTGGTTTTGAGTAGTGTGGATAAAGAGGAAACAAAATGAAACGGTCGAAATCCGATTTTGATAAACTTGTAACCACCGATTCAATTGTCGGGGAAAAGTACCGCATAGCAACGAAAACTTTTGCATCAATATGTTTACGGAGTTCGGTTTCGAGTGCATCGGCTTGAAGACGTGTGAGTTCGAGTATTGGCGATTTACCACCGATCGTGATATAGTGATGTTTAACCACACGTGCGCGAGATTGTGAAAGAATTGCCGCTAATGGTTTACGCAAAAGAAATGCTAAAGGAAAATCGAAAATGTCAGGATCGCAGAATAGGTTGTAGAGAAACTGTTCGACCGCATCAAGCGAATCCGGCCCACCTAACTGAAAAAGTATTACTGCCGTTTTTTTATTATCCATTCTACTTATGGTATTTAACACTCTCTTCTTTCACGGCATCTACCAATGCTTTTGCATGTGCAACAGGAACATCGGGTAGAATTCCGTGACCTAAATTAAAAACGTGTCCGCTGCCTTTACTGAATTTCTCAAGTATCGACTTTGCTTCTTCGCGTATTTTTTCCTCATCCTCATAAAGCTTGTGAGGATTCATGTTTCCCTGAAGTGCCACTTTATTGCCGATTAATTTTCGTGCCTCACCGATATCAACTGTCCAATCTAATCCAACCACATCGCATCCTGTGTTTGCAATTGCTTCAAGGGCATGCCCGCAGTCTTTGCAGAAAACAATCACTGGCTCATCCTTGCGTTTTATGCTTGCAATAATTTGCTCTATGTAACGCAGAGAAAATTCTTCGAACTGTTCTTGTGGAAGAATCCCGCCCCACGTGTCGAATATCTGAACTGCGTTCGCACCCGATTCAATTTGAGCGCTCAAATAATCAGCGGCTGAGCGGGCGAGTTTATCCAAAAGTTTGTGAGCATCTTTTGGTCGTTCATTTATCAGTTCGGTAATAATTTTAAATTCCTGCTTTCCTCTTCCTTCAACCATGTAGGTTGCCAGCGTCCAGGGTGAACCTGAAAAACCGATGAGCGGAACACGCCCTTCCAAATTTTGTTTTGTTAAACTCAGTGCATCCATTACATATTTTAATTTATCGTATGGGTCGGGAATCGCGAGTTTATTAATTTCGGATGTGCTGCGAACAGGTGAAGGGAATTGCGGTCCGCCTTTGCCTTCTTCTACAATTAGCTCCATTCCCATAGCTTCGGGAATAACGAGTATATCGGAAAAAATTATCGCAGCATCCACACCGATGATATCCACAGGTTGAATTGTAACTTCGGCTGCGAGTTCAGGAGTTTTGCAAAGCGTGAGGAAATCCGTCTTTGCACGGATTGCTCTGTATTCAGGTAAATATCGCCCCGCCTGTCGCATTATCCAGATCGGCGTTCGTTCGATCGGCTGGCGTTTACATGCTTTTAAGAATAAATCGTTTTGTAATTTCATAATTAAATAGTTTTTGTTAAATATAGAAAATTGGAGGGAATTTAACAAAAAAGCCGACCCATCCGTTAGCTAACGGACTGAATCGGCTCTTTTAAAAAATCTAAGAATGAAATTTTACCTCATCAGGATCATCTTCTTTACAGATGTGTACGAGCCAGCAATTAGCCTGTAAAGATAAACACCGCTTGCAACATGGCTGCCCGTGTTGTTGTCGCTGTTCCAAACTATCTCATAATATCCTGCATCTTTCACTTCATCTACTAACTTCTTCACTTCCTGTCCGAAGATATTGTAAATCTTTATCTCGACCTTGTTAGCTTGCGGAAGCTGGTATTTTATAAGCGTGCTCGGATTAAACGGATTAGGATAATTTTGTTCAATCCTAAATTCTTGAGGTATGCTATTTAATTTTTGCTCAGCTTTTAGAAATTTGGGCAGTTCGCGCATCAACACTTTAAAACCGGATGTTTTAGCAAACAATTCAACCGACTGCTCGCTCGAAAGCAGTTCATAATGCAGTTGAGCAAGTTGTGTCCGTTCATCATTTGGAAATTGTGTTTTAAGCTGTTGGAATGTTTCTTCTGCTGCATCTATATAATCCGACTCATAACCTTCTAATAACATCTTTGATAACAATACCGAAATTCGAGTATCATTACTAAGAGGAAGCGAGAGTGCCGACTCATATTTAGCAAGCGCCTCTTCAAGCATATCGGCATTTGCATACTCGTGTGCTAACCATACAACGGCAGACCTGACGATTAACGGATTTGGATGTTGATGTAGAGTCTGCAAATAACTACGCCACTGCGCCATCTGATCGGTTTCGGCATTCAATAGTTCCGTATATGTTTCCCGAAGCTCAACAAATGCCCGGACTGCCTCGTGCGAATCACCATAATTGATTATGTTTTGATAATTGTATATTGCATATCCATGATTACCTGTTGAGCGATATTGCATTGCATCTGAAAACATCATATCAATTTCTTCAGGATCATATAATGGCGTAGTATAAGCAATTTGTGATGTTGCATCAGTAATAAAATCATTTTGGTTTACGTTGGTTGTACCCCAGTTTGTAAGCATTGCATTCATTTGTGAATTATTAAGAGTTACAGCGATAGGAATGTAAGGGTCGGGAGTGATAACTGTATTATTACCGCCGAGAACAAAATTGCCATCCGTGTAACCGAGAAATGCATATCCGTTGAAAGCAAGAATTTGCGCGCTTCCATTATTTGAAATGATATTTGAACCTTGTTGATTTGGTGAGATGCTGCCGAATCGGGCATAACCGTTGGCATATATGACAGCTCCGACTTGGCTGTTATCGCTAATGGTATTACCGTAAAACTCCGGAGAACTTGCTTCGATTAAAACACCTTTCTGACCGCCAGCAATACGGCTATTTTTTATCACCGCATCACTGCCGTCAAGTGTGGCTATGCCCCAGGCATTCTGTTCGATGTTTGTAAAATTTATCTGTGATGGTTCACTTGTTTTACCATAAAGCCCTACACCGATTAAGCAATTCTTTATGTCTGAGTTACTCATATTCAATTCAGCTTTTGTGCCGATAATACCGGCAACCGCACCGGTGATTTCAACGTTCTCGATATCGGCACGTGAATCTTTTGCAAGATAAATTCCGCCCCAGCGCTGAGATGGATTCTCGGATATAAAACGGACTTTATTTTCAGGTGTACCCTGAACAATTAAATGACCATTTACACGAAGTTGTGCACCCGGTGAAAAAATAAGTGTTGCGCCTGCATCTATTAACATTGTTTGATCTGATTCTATTGTGAACGTTTCTTTTATTATTAATTGTTCATCAGAGCCGATAGAAGCAATTTTATTAAATCCATCAGGACACGCAATTGAAATTGGCTTAGTCGGCGCATAGATTTTGTAAACACCTGAATCACTTGCAGCATATAATGTATCACTATGTGTTATTGAAAATGAGATTTGATTAATATGTTTTTTCCTTGGCAACCTATCGCCGAAAACTTCCCAGCTCTGGAGTAAATTACTACCTCCTAAATATCTGACTATACTATCTTTTCCAGCGAATCTAACAATAGCAAATAAGTTATCATTCACATTAGGTTTTAAAATAATATTATCTACTCCACTAAATTTTCCTATTCTACATGTATCTGTATTGTTTATTCCAATCCTATAAACAAACCTTCCTCCACTTGTGTATAGATAACTTGGATTATTCATATCCATAGCAAGACTAGAAATTGGTTTACCTCTAAAAGCTTGATGCCTTGGCCATGCAAAACCACAATTTGTTGTTTGATATAAACCTTTGATGCTTCCAGAGGGCAGAGCTGCAAATAAAGATGTTGTCGTTGGATGGGAAATGATAGCGCTCACTAATTTATTCCCTCCATCTACAGGGTTATAATTTTCATTCCACGATTCTCCGAGGTTATCAGTACTGGCAATTACATTTCTTTCAACTCCACTGAACTTACCAAAACGGCCATAAGCAAAAATATTATTACAGCCATTAGAAAAAGATAACCCCTCAACCCGTATCTGCCCACCTTTACCGGTTGATGTAAATACTCTATACCAATTTAATCCTCTATCGATCGATTTATATATAACTGCTCGATCACCAGCAGTATCTATTGAACCTACAGCAAAAACAACAGTATCAATTGACGGGTGAAATATGATATTTCTACCTATAAATTTGTCTTCTAAAAAAGTGTCGATTATCTTTTCCCATACACCGTTTTCATAACGGCTGATGATAAAATATTTACTACTTTCTTTGTGTAATGCTAATACATAATTATCTTTAGAGACAACGCTATATACACCAGTACTACGAGTGCTTGTATAATTTACCTCACTCCAACTTTCACCATAGTCCGTAGATTTCATCAGACCTCGGTCGGTTCCAGCATATATTGTATTATTATCCGATTTAATTGAAAAGACATTGCGACCTTTCAATACATGTTTCCATACTGCATTATCAAGCCGGAATGCTCCTGTTTTGGCTCCAACATACCATTTATCATTGATTCTCTGTATATTATTTACCTTTTTTGCATCAGTACTCTTGAATCCGGGAACTGGCAGAAAATCTGAAATACCATCCTTCTGATACAACTTACCTGCGGCATCGCCTGCCATAACTATATTTTGGTGCACAGCTATGGCTGTAACTTCTTTATCATACAACCCGATATAATTCCAATTAACTCCACCGTCTGTCGTTCGCCAAACTCCCCGTTTAGGATTATATACTGTGCTTATACCTTTCTTCGTCCCGCATACCCAAATTTCTATACTATTTGTACCCGTTTTTACTGCAATATCGGTTATATTTGTTGCAGTAGCTGAAGAATGAAAATAACCGATATCACTCCATCCCCACCCATTATCAGTTGAATTCCTTAATGATGAATTATCAGGTTTAAAATTTGTGCCGAGATAAACTTTATCAAAAGTAGAAACATCGGGTGAGCGAGTAAGCCGATTTGGCTTCATTAATGTTTCTATGTTTCTCCACGAATCACCACCGTTGCTTGAATATTTAATTGTATCAAGCTTGCCAACTATTAACAGGTTTGCATTGGCTGGATTTGCCGATACAACTAACGGCATTTCGACCAAAGCCAGTGTTTGCGACCAATTAACACCTGTATTTATTGATTTTGATAGTCGAACTGCATCGGCTGCATAGATTGTGGAATTGACAACAGAAAAATCTCGTACCGCGGCTCCTGCAGGTGGACCATTCAACGACTTCCATTCGTCCGCCTGAACTACGCAGGTACTAATTGAAAAAATTAGACTCAATAAAAAATGTACAGTTTTCATTTTTTTCCCTTTCATTTTAATTTTGTAATTTAGTTTTGTTAATAATACTATTTAACATTTGTTTAGCTATTTAATTATCAATAATTTCTTCATTTCTCTATATACTTGTCCTTCGTCATCTCTAACATTCAACTGATAATAATACACACCAGATGACAGGTGTGCAGCATTAAATTCTTTCGTATGTTCGCCGCTTTCGATTTGTTCGTTTTCAATTATCGCTGATACCTCCTGCCCCAGCAGATTATATACCTTTAATGTAACAACAGGGCTTTCAATAAATGATGGTACGTAAAATACAATATTTGTATTAGAATTAAATGGATTGGGATAGTTCTGCTCAAGTATAATTTTTCCAAGTTCTTCACTGCCAAGTTCGCCCCCACCGTTATTTTGAAACTGAGATGATGAATGTATTTTAAAAGGGGCAGATCTCATATGGATAGCCCACTCACCAAGTCCTGGTAACATATTTTTACTATAAAGTATTAATATACGCGAATTTAAAACACAAACTGCATTGGCACCTGAATTATCTTCCGGTGTGATTTGTACTTCCGGACACCAGGTATTACCTCTATTTAAAGATATCCGTGCCTTTACTTGTGAAATAAAAGGACCAAAGAAAATGTTTGTTGTGTCTTTTGTCCATACAACTGCTACGGGATTACCTGTGTAACTGTTAACATGTATTGGCATTACAGCGGGATATGCCTCGGGTGTTTGTGTTAATGCAATTTCTGGTCCCCAGCTCAATCCATTATCCTCCGACTTGCGATATGCAAAACTACCACTCAATCCGTTGTAACTACCAAGCCTATGCTCACGCCAGCTAGCATATATATCTCCGTTTATTGAAGCTGTTAAACCTAATGGGTTCCACGATGTATTTCCATCTATAGCTGAAAGCACTCGCTGACGGCTCCAACTCCTGCCTAAATTTGCTGTCCGTCGGTATAAAACTTCTTTTACATATCGTCTCCGATATTTGTTATATATATATTTTTCATATATGATGTGTACAATGCCGTTATTAATTATAATTTTATTTAAACCATAACGCGATTCCTTTAGCAAAAAACTCAAGCGATTCCTTTTTGTTCGCCAGGTATTACCGGCACTTGTGGAATAGTGTAAATAACGATTGTGTAATAAAACTATTGTGTCTCCTGAAATTGCCTGCCACTGAAATGTAGCTGTAACTGCATTCATATTAGTTGTAATACGGGGGGTATCAAATGTTTCACCTCTATCTGATGAACGAATCATATAAACAGGCGATATGTCTTGTCCTCCACTCATCGAAAGGAAAAATAAATAGACATATTTTTCGCTTGCTAATATTCTTGCCGATGCAACACCTTTAGGAAACATAATTGTATCTGTTATGTCTCTTACATTGAATGTAATACCCTGATCGATCGAGCGCGCATACATTAATTTATCACCATCAAAATCCCATGTTAGATGTATGTAATCTTCGCCCTGTTGTGCTATTGTTGGATATCCACCAATATCTGGAGTAAGTCTCATCTCCGTTGTCAACTCAGTCGGGCAGCCGGTTGTATCGGTTAGCAGTTGTAATACATTTTGGTTTTGTAACTTCCCCACATTAATTGTTCGCGAAGAATCATCTATTAAAAATGAAGGGTCTATTTTGTTTTTTCGGTCATCAACAAAATTTTGTAACCTTTTAATATTTTGAGCTAAAACTATCTCGCTATCAAAAAAACTGATTAATAAAGTGAAAGCAATAAAAAAAATAATAAATGCATTTTTCATAACCGCAGTCCTTTCCGCTCAAAGAGTCGAGCGAATTGTTTTTATTTGTTTGCTGGTAATATATATTTTATTTTTTAAAAATCCTATTTTTTCGCCAAAAAAATTGCCTTTTATAACCAGTTGAAATATAAGGAGTTATAGCTGTTATGGGGGGGGGTAAAATCGTGCGGTTGAATGGAATGTGTTTTATCGTATAATTCGAGCGTCAAATGAGTAAAGAACGTTCTACGTTCTAAAAAGGAATCTTGAAATGTAAACAAACCTTTCGATGAGCCAAAAAAGAAATCCTTTAGCTAACGGATTAATAGAAAATTGGAAGGAGTTAAACAAAAAAGCCCCGCTCCCGAACACTTCGGAATCAGGGCATCTACATACTATTTACTTCTTACTACTTATTTTTACAACTCTCTCTCCACCATTTTCTTTTTCAACTGCGAGATGTGCCAGGTGAGGTTAATTTCTTTCGGGCAGGCTTCTACACAATTGAATATTGTATGACAACGCCAAACACCGTCGCTTGTGTCGATTGCTTCTAAATGTTCGGCGGGGGCTTCGTCGCGGCTGTCGAATGCGAAGCGGTAAGCTTTGAGCATTGCGGCAGGACCTAAATAATTTGGATTGCCCCACATCGAAGGGCAGGAGCTTGTGCAGGCGCCGCACAAAATACAGTTAACCGCTTCATCTATTAACGCTCTGTCTGCGACTGATTGGAAGCGTTCTTTTGGCGGAGGATTTTTTGCAATCAGATACGGCTTTACTACTTCGTACTTTGCGAAGAAATCGGTAGTATCCACAACCAAATCTTTGATGATAGGCATTCCGGGAATAGGGTCGATTTTAATACGTTTCTTCTTAATGTCCTGTATCAGAACCTGACAGGCGAGCATGTTTTTACCGTTGATGTTGATTGCGTCCGAGCCGCAAATTCCGTGAGAGCAGGAACGGCGGTAAGTTAAACTTCCTTCGAAATCCCACTTGATGCGGTCGAGGCAATCCAGGATTCTATCCGTCGGCTCAACGTCTAATTTGAATTCCTGCCGATATGGCTTTTTGTCTTTAGATGAATCGTATCTTTGGATTGAGAATGTTACTTGCATATTTATGCCTATTGATAATTTGATATTTGTAATTTGCCGGTTAATATTTTCTTTCCATCGGTTGATATTTTGTAACTGTAACCGGTTTGTATTTTAACTCGATGCCTTTCTCGGTTCTGAATGCGAATGTGTGTTTCATCCAGTTCGTGTCGTCGCGCTTTTCGAAATCGGTGCGCCAGTGAGCGCCGCGGCATTCCTGACGGGCAATCGCACCTTCAACAACTACTTCTGAAAATTCGAGTAAATGACCTAACTCCAAAACCTCCATTAACTCGGTGTTGAAATTTTTACTCTTATCCCGCAAACCGACATTTTTATATTTTTCACGGAGTTCATGAATTATTTGCTTCATTTCTTTCAAATCTTTTTCGTTCCGGTACACGCCTGCTTTTGCCATCATATTATCGCGTAGCGTATCTTTAATGTGATGATACGATTCTTTGAAATTTGTAGAAGCGAACAATTCATCAATCCTTGCACGGTCGGCTGTATCGGCATTTTCCGGTAATTCACTGAACTCGGCAGTTTGTAAAAATTTTGCAATTTGTTTTCCTGTTCTGCGACCGTGGACTACGCCATCTAAGAGCGAGTTAGTTCCTAAACGATTGGCGCCGTGAACGCTGATGCAGGCACATTCGCCGGCAGCATAAAAGCCGGTAAGAATTGTTCCCTTCTCATCTAAATAAACTTCACCGAAAAGAGAAGTCGGAATTCCGCCCATCGAGTAGTGTGCTGTCGGTTGAATTGGTATCGGCGCTTTTACAGGGTCGACGCCAACATAAGTTTTAGCAAAGCCGATAATTTCGGGGAGGCGTTCTTTTAAAGTAGCTTCACCAACATGTGTGAGGTCGAGATGCACGTAATCTTTTCCGTCAATCCCGCGTCCTTCTAAAATTTCAGTTGTGATTGAGCGGGTTACCATATCGCGAGGTGCAAGCTCCATTACAGTCGGTGCATAGTTTTTCATAAAGCGTTCACCGTTTTTATTTTTAAGATAGCCGCCTTCGCCGCGTGCACCCTCGGTTACTAAAATTCCTAACTTCCAAAGTCCTGTTGGATGGAACTGAACAAACTCCATATCTTCTAGCGGAATCCCCGCACGATACGCAATCGCAACTCCGTCGCCGGTATTCGCATACGCATTCGATGTAATTTTCCAGGCTCTTCCGTAACCGCCTGTTCCGAACATCACTGCCTTTGCGTGGAAAGTATGCAGCTCGCCGGTTTGAATATCGAAAGCAACAAGTCCGCGGCAGACCCCATCTTTTACAATAAGCGAAACAACATAATACTCGGAATAAAAATGCACATTATGCTTTACGCATTGTTCATACAAAGTGTGCAGAATGACGTGACCGGTTCTGTCGGCAGCATAACAAGCTCGTTGAATTGCTACTCGGGTTTCTTTTCCGTCGGCACCAACTTTCGGACGTGTGTGTCCGCCGAATTGCCGTTGTGCAATTTTTCCTTCTTTTGTTCTGCTGAACGGCACGCCCATGTGTTCGAGTTCGATAATTACTTCGGGCGCCTCCGATACCATCATCTCAATCGCATCCTGATCGCCTAAATAATCGCTCCCTTTTACAGTATCGAAAATGTGCCACTCGACGTGGTCTTCTTCTTCGTTACCGAGAGCGGCGGCTATTCCGCCCTGAGCGGCACCAGAGTGCGAGCGTGTTGGAAAAACTTTTGAAAGCACTGCAACATCGGCTTTGCCGGCTAATTCAACCGCGGCACGTAAACCGGCAAGTCCGGCACCTACTATTAGTACATCGTGTTTGTGAATCATTTAACAAATCCTTCTTTATTCTAAATTCAATGTTCATCCGTTAGCTAACGGATTCATTATTTTAAAAAACCAGAACATTCATAAATCCGAAAACTGCAAAGGCGATGCCCAAAATAATCATCGCACCGAGAATCGTCATACTGAGCCATCTTTTCATTTTAAAATCGCGCACAACTCCCCAAACTCCGTTCAAGCCATGGTAAATTCCAACCACAACAAACGAGAGATAAAAAACTTTCCAGAGCGGGTTTTGCATCCGCTCGAAAGTTGAAGCAAATGAATGTCCCGATGTCGGAGTGTAGTGCATTAGAATATAATGGCCGACCATTGCCACTATCAGCACAATTCCCGTTATGCGTTGAAACAACCAGCCGGGTGCGCCTGAATTTCGTGAACCTAAATGTTTATACGACATAAAATGCTCCTAAATAAATTTTAAAATAACATTGCAACAGTTTTATTAACTTGATGACTGAAAATAACATAACCCATCGCTATGAATGCAATGACACCGATTGTTACAACAGCATAGTGAAGTTGCTTATGGTAGCGGGCGCCATTGGCAAAATCAACGAGCACAATTCGAATTCCGTTTAGAGTATGATACAGCACGAAAGCGAAGAGCAGCCATTCTATTACCAGGAAAAACGGAGATGAGAAGAGTGCCATTTCTTCGTTGAAAGCTTTGCCGCCATCGATTTTATGTTTCTGTAAATTTGATAATGCAATGATGTGCATAAAGATATAAGCAGTAAGAGCCAAGCCGCTGATGCGGTGAAATATCCAAGCCCAACTGCCCGCAAAGCGATGATAGGTTGTTAAAACTTTAGTCCAACCTGATTGATAAAAATTCATAAGTCAAACTCCTTTGATGGGAAAATTATAAAATGACGTGTGAAATTTAGGAAAGTTAGTTTTAAAAAGCAAGATAGGTGTAATTCGCCAAAGGTTTGGTATATAAAAAAGAACCGGCTCCAAGAACGGTGAATGTTTGATGTTCTAAAGGAGCCGGCTACTTGTAGTATTGTAATTTATTTTGCGAGCAGCATCTTCTTAACAGATATAAAACTACCAGCTTGCAGTTTGTAAAAATATACGCCGCTTGGTAATCCGCCGTTGGTGGACACTCCGGAAAATTCTACCGTTTTATAACCAGCATCCTGATACTCTGCTACAAGAGTAGCTATCTCACGACCTAATACATCAAAGATTTTTAAGGATACAAAATTAGGTTCAGGGATCGTGTAACTGATTTTGGTTATCGGGTTAAACGGGTTAGGGTGATTGTCGAACAATTCGTAACTAACAGGTAACTTCACCGTTCTCACATTTTCATTTATACCACCCTTTTGGGATAAGGTTTGAGTTTCTTTTTTATCTTCGGGTATTGTTACATACCTTCCACACGATACAAATATAAACGAGCGTTTCATACCCTCTGATAAAGGTGGGGCTGTGAAAACTAAATCGACCCATTCTTGCGGTTTTAATTCTACTATGTTTCCATCGCTATTTTGTAGTAAAGAGGTAACATCACCGTCCTGCGAATGTTCGGCTGAAATCAGTTCAGATTCATGTAACGTATAATCCAAATTCAGTTTATTGCTTAATTCTATATAATCTAATTTTGCTGTTCCTGTCCAAGCAATACCAATATCAATATTTGTTTCTTTATGATTTTGCACATCCACAGGCACCCATACGTACGACATATTTTTCCGCGCTTTGATATCCTGCGGGTTTATATTCTTTCCGTTTAACTTTTCTAAAGCCCCGAATGGTACTTTCAAATCCGAACTGGCTTGCAACAACATCACTTTATCGCTGCCAACTTGTCCGTCCTCGAATGTTAGCTGCATCGATTGGTCGGGTTCGGTTTCAACATAATTATCATCCCTCTCGTAAACCAATTTATAAACATCGCCGTCGTCAACATTTGCGTTGGTTAACGAAGCTGGTTTGGCGTATAAGCTAATCTCTCCATTGTCGTTAGCTGAAACCATAGCTTCAGGTATATGGTCAACTATTAACAATTTAAACTGATCGAGTGTTGATATTTCCTGTTCAAACTCGCCCACTCGTAATTTATATTTACCTTCAGTTTCAACTGGCTCAGTGAAAAGTTGATAGTAATCTGTAACAAGCCCTTCTTCTGGTGGAGTATAAACACTTTGAGGAAGTATGTTATTATCCTCTATATATTCGTTGCCGTTCCAGGTATAAACGAATGGGCAACCGCCGCCGCCACCACTTGAAAAGTAAACAAAGGTTGTCAAAGTTGAAGAACCTACCTCATTGATTGCTGTGCATGTTAGCGTTGTAGCAGGAATTTTACTATCATCGGTTGAAACTGTCTTGCTGTATCCGTAATAGATATTTGCTTTATTTTCGTCGAAACTCACAACAGAGGCACCTTGAGGGAAAAAGGTAGGCGACCATGTGTATGATATATTTCCATTCCCTTGCGATAGATGTGCGGTTACTGTTCCCGAACCACCCCTATAGATTACCGATGGTGTTTGCGTAAAACCGGAGATGACAGGAGGGAGAAGCGGCTCGGTAGTGTTAATGCTATGCGCGGCGAAGGCTGTTCGTAATTGAGAACGATGGGCGCCGTTATACGTGCCGTTGTCGGCAACCATTATGTTGTAGAGATATGTGGGAAAGTCTCTCGCTCGCGGCACCACCTGTAAAGCTTTGAAAGCAAGATTATCAGCTACATTTCTGCTGACGACTTCACGAAAGTCCCATACTGCACCACCGATGACTTGACCATTCCAATGTGGTCCTTTGTCAGGGTCCCATGTAAAAGTGTCGTTGTTCAGATTTCGGTCAATCAGAACATCTTCCCCCATTAAGGGATCATTGTTGAACGTACACGCAAAGTAATCTGAGATTCCCTCATCCATCGCAGATGCCTGTGTGTTGCCACCGCTACCTATCCAACCACCGTAGATGCGATAGATTGTGTTGTGAGTATATTCATGATAGACGACATCGCTTGAGCGAGCCCACAATTGACCACCTTGCGATCCGAAGAAAATGTTTGTGCCATCAGCTGCCCCATTCCTATCCGTTCCCAATCCTACGGTTGCTTTCATTTGATAGTCCATCCCAGTATAGCTAAAAGGGCTACCGCGATAGAAATTATGAATTTTTGTGGCATGATACCAAACATTTGTTGCATCACCTGCGGGCCATTCATAATCATGCCTGATACTTGATGCTCGTGTGAAAGCAAAAGTATTCCTGATAATTTTATCACTCGCATTGCGTAACTGTATCCAATGATTTTGCAAGTTGATATCGAGATAATAAGTTGCATATGCCACTGAATACGTTATCGAATAATTGCCGTTCTGGTCAGCATTCGTAGAGACAACATCCTGGCCTAATTTATCATACATCCTGATATACGTGGTTGGATAGGCCACACGTATTGGGGGATCATAACTGCGCTGAGGATAATAATTACCTGTGATTGTACCATAGATAACATCATTTCGGATGTTACTGAGACGCTTAAGAATGCTGCCATTCTCTGCACTCACGAAATAAACGGTATCTCTCAATGGATGAAGGGAAGAAAGACCTATTTTCCATACAAGATAATATTTGTAGTTTGCCTCATGCTCTATTGGAATTATAAACAGTTCAGGTTCGTTTTCAACAGTAGCGCTATCGCTTCCGAATTCTTCTTTTACTTTTGACATTGCCTGAAATGAAGGGACGGTGGCTTGTGTTCGTATGCTTATATTCGGAAAGACGACAGCACCTGCAGTAACAATGTTTCCTTGAGGATCAATTGTGAAACCAGCTTCTGAACTGTATACAGGAATCCCAGCAAAAGTTTGCTCATACTCGACAAACCACCATTGACCATCGGTATCCACTTTCTTCAAATTAACATTTTTCGAAGATGTCTTCAGGATTTCTTCGTAATCATCGATTAGGCGTTTGCCAAGCTGCTTCACGGTTTCAGATGTTAGACTGCTTCGGTCATATCCATACTGACGTGTATTCAGATTGAGGCCAAAAATTCTCTTGGCACTCCCGGTTTTCTCATCCACTTCGGCTTGTAAGGTATTCCCGTGTTTGTCGCGGAACGAGATAATCCTTTGTCCTTGCAAATTCTCAAACAAACAGAGAAGTAGGAAGAGAGTTATAAATAAAGCTGATTTTAATTTCATGGCTTAATCTCCTTATATATTATGTTTATTGTTAGAACAAATTGTTGAAATAATTCCTGCGGAATATTATCTTTCTATTGGCAAACAAAAACGCGATGTCCCGGGAAACTCGGGATAGAGCTAACTTGTTGCTTCCGAGAATCTTGTTTGCCGATTCAGTGGGGTAGTATGCCAGCACTACCCCGAATTATTTATCCACCCTCATACGGCATCACCTCCTCCGCCAGCTTGTGGCTGTTGAATAGGCTTCCCGGTATGGAAATGGTGTTATTATTCGGACAGAACTATCTTCCACGCTAACTATCAGAATATCCTGAAGAAAGTTACTATACGGATCATTAGGATCGCTTTTCACATTCGGGTCTTGCGTTATGCAAAGTATTCTCTGACCGTCAGGCGACCACTCAACCGGATACTCATATTGACGCGAGCTAATAAAAAACTGCCTGCGGTTCGACCCGTCAGATTCCATAAGATTAAGAAATCTTCCCCTTAAACCATCCTTGGTTGTTAACGAGCTAAACGCAACACTCCGCTTGTCCAGAGAGAGCACTGGACTAGAATCATCTTTCTCATAAGGGCTTATCGTTTTGAAATAATTCCCAGTTCTTATGTCAAGGTATGCAATTTGCCCCTTCTGGTCGGGCCTACGATAATCACAATACGTTCCAAGCAGTGTCGAATCATTAACAAATGCAGTCACAAACTCCAATAGGTTTCTATAGTTGGTGATTCTTAGTTCGTTTTTTCCATCAACGTCAATCATGAAAGTATCAAAGTCTCCTGACATCTCCGGTGGCATTAGGCGGGAGAAGGCAATGCGCTTGCCATCATCCGACCAAACCGGCCGCGTGTCGAATGGATAATGAAATGCCTCGAATGGAGGGTTTGTCAGTTTATATCGTTCTGTCCCATCGGCATTCATCACATAAAGAGCTCGTCCTCGCTGATTAGGAGCTACTCTATCATCCATACTTGTAAACACGATCTTCTTTCCATCCGGCGACCAGCGTGCTTCATCAACGGGAAAGTTCGGATCAAATGTAAGCTGCTTGACATTGGAGCCATCTGTGTTCATACTGTAGAGCTGCCATAAACCGCTTTTATCCGAAACAAACAAAATTGGCCCGGCCTCAAAGCAATTGCCCGGCTCCATCGGAGCTTCCTTCCCACAAAATGGGGCAAATAGCAGAATAGCTGTCGCTATCCCCCAATACAGAATCCTTTTCAGTTTTGGATTGAGGTATTTAATTTTTCCACCAAACTTCATATCCTTCTCCATGTAGTTTTTGGTATTGTTGAACCTGCTCTAAAGATTCGGCTGATAAATTATGTTTCTTTCAGTTTCATTTTGCCTTCGCGTTATCTTTGTAATTATATAAACATCTTATTGCAAAAAATCAAATTTTAAACCTCAAAAACTACTAACAAAAAAAAAAAAAAACGATGTGATTTATGTCAAATTAAATCAACTTATAGGAAATATTTTACGAATGGTTTGCAATAATGAGCCGTGGAATGCTGAAATTAGTTATCCTCGGTAGCTGTTGACTGGTAGAAAGGAAGAAGGGGAGAACGGGTGAATCGGTGAAACAAAAAACCCCGATTGTTAAAAAACGATTCGGGGTTTGGGGCAAAACTTTTTATGAAAATTACTTTTTCTTCATGCTGCTTCTCAACTTCGTAAAGCCCGGCTTAATTTTTTTGTAGATGAGTTCGATCCGTTGCTTGTAAGGTACGAAAGCACTCTTCATTGCGTTGATGGATAGTTTTTCCAAATCATCAAACTCTAAACCGAACACTTCGTTTGCAATTTTGTATTCCTTAGTCATTGTAGTATTGCTCATCAGTTTGTCGTCGGTATTCAAAGTAACTCTGAATTTGTAGCGGTAGTAAAGTCCGAATGGATGCTCTTCCAAACTTTTTACAGCACCTGTATCGACATTGCTCGTTAAACAAATTTCGAGTGGAATCCGTTTGTCTAAAACATACTGGGCTAAATATCCCATTTTAATTACGTGTGTCGGGTCTTGTTCGTCAATTGCGAAATCTTCGATGAGCCGTGTAGCATGCCCAATTCTATCGGCGCCGCACCACTGGATTGCCTGCCAGATAGATTCTTTTCCGAAAGCTTCGCCCGCGTGAATTGTAATGTGAAAGTTCTCACGTTGAATATATTGGAAAGCCTCTACATGTTTTTTAGGAGGAAAGCCACCTTCTTCGCCGGCAAGGTCAAAACCTACAACTCCTTTTTCTCTGAAATCCACAGCTAACTCTGCCATCTCTTCCGAGAGTTTCATATTTCGCATCGCTGCGATGATTACACCGTAGTCAACATCGAAATCTTTTTTACCTCTTTCTAAACCTTTTAAAACAGCATTTACAATTTCTTCCCAATGCAATCCTTTGTTTGTATGGAAGATGGGGGAGAAGCGAGTTTCAACATACACAACACCATCGTTCTTCATATCTTCCATCATTTCGTAAGCTACCCGTTCGAGAGCTTCTTCGGTTTGCATAACGCCTGTTGTGTGTTCGAAGCCTTCGAGGTAAAGAGGCAAACTTCCCCGTTTGGCACCGCGGTGAAACCATTCGGCAAGTTCACCCGCATCTTTTGTCGGCAGCTTTGTGTAACCGTGGTCTTTGGCTAAATCGATAACTGTTTGCGGACGTAAGCCGCCGTCGAGGTGGTCGTGCAAAACAACTTTAGGCATCGCACGGATTATTTTTTCTGTAAGTTTCATATTAATCTTCTTTCTATTGTTTGTTTACAAAATATTTCTTAATCACTCAGGGCATTCAATTCTATGCAAAAATCCTTCGCTCAACGTTTACCCTGATCGTAGTCGAATGGCTCATCGCTCAATGCTCAATGCTCACCGCTCACCGCTCATTACTCAATTCTTCCAATTGCTTTTTCAGTTTCACTGATAACAGCACCCGTTGTAATTAAGTTCAACGATTTCGAAATATCGTCGTGTAAAACTCTATCACCGGTTAGATGCGAAATATGTTTTCGAATTAATTTGTAAGCCGCAGCGCTTCCTTTACCAAGCTTCATAACTTTCGCAGTCGTTACATTTATTGAGGCAAAATCGACAGCTTGTGCAGCGACCATAAGTTCGATAGCCAAAACCGCTTGCACATTTTTCAGAATCTGCCATGCTTTTGCGGCGCTAATCGACCCCATACTGTTGTGGTCTTCCTGACTTGCTGAAGTGGGAATCGAATCGACCGAAGCCGGGTGAGCAAGAACTTTGTTTTCAGAGACGAGCGATGCTGCAGTATATTGAGCTATCATCAAGCCCGAGTTTAGTCCGCCGCGTGTTGTTAAAAAGCGTGGAAGTCCGCTTAAATTTCCGTTTAACATTCTCTCGATTCGGCGTTCCGAAATATTGGCAAACTCGGCAAGTGCAATTCCGGTAAAGTCGAGTGCAAGAGCAAGCGGTTGACCGTGGAAGTTGCCCCCTTCTAAATGTATTTTTTCTTTTGGAAAAATTATCGGGTTGTCGGTAACTGAGTTTATCTCAGTTTCAATTACATTGTATGCGTAATTAATTGCATCGCGCGAAGCGCCGTGAACCTGCGGGATACATCGTAGTGAGTAAGCATCTTGAACGCGAGGATCGTCTTTACGGTGCGATTCACGAATCTCGCTGCCTGCAATAAGTTTGCGTAAATTTGCTGCCGATATTTTTTGTCCCTCGTGCGGTCTCAGATTATGTATCCGCTCGTCGAATGCTGTATCGGTTCCTTTCAATGCTTCAAAGCTCATCGCTGCAGCAATATCTGCAATCTTACAAAGTTGAGCGGCTGCGAACATTATTAACGCTCCGTATCCAGTCATCAGTTGTGTTCCGTTGATGAGAGCTAAACCTTCCTTCGCACTTAGACGCAGCGGTTCAAGTCCAATCTTTTTTAATGCAATCGATGAGTCCATTAAAATATCTTCATACAAAACTTTTCCTTTTCCCATCATAGTCAAAACTAAATGCGAAAGTTGAACGAGGTCGCCGCTGGATCCGACAGATCCTTTCGACGGAATTACAGGAGTGATGCCGGCATTGAAAACTTTTCTAACAAAATCCAAAGTTTCATAACGAATTCCTGAGTAACCTTTTGCAAGTGCATTCAGTCGCAAAATAATCATCGCACGTACAACTTCGAGCGGCAGCGGTTCGCCCACACCGGCTGAGTGGCTCATAATTAAATTTTCCTGAAGTTGCTCGATGTCTTCGGTGCTAATTGTAACGTTGCTGAATTCGCCAAAGCCTGTAGTAACTCCGTAAATAATATCTCCGTTTCGCACCCAATTGTCAACCATCGTACGTGATGCCTTAATATTCCTCGCCGCATCTTTGGTAAAATCTATTTTTATATTGTTAAAATTATTAACAGCAGCCGCGACATTGGTGATTGTTAGGTTGTTTCCGTCAAGTTGTAGTTTTTTCATAGGATTTTGCGTGGGTAAAATTTCTGTAAATTTATTAAGAAAAGCATAAAAAAGCAACCGTTTGTAAAATTTTCAAAAAAAAGTTGACTTTGATAATCTTTTTCGATAAAATACGATATGTTAGACAATCATATAGAAGGAGCCATAGATGGAAAAAGAGAGTTTTAATCGGATACTTATTGTTGACGACGAGAAACATTTTCGCTCAATGTTAAAAGATCAACTCCAAGGAGAAGGATTTCTTGTCGATGAAGCATCAAGTGGGGACGAAGCATTGAGTATGGTTGCATTAAAAGATTACACTATAATTTTACTCGATATAAGAATGGAGGAAATGGATGGACTCGAAGCATTAAAAACTCTGCGTCGAATAACGCCAAACACCGACATCATTATGGTTACGGCTTTTGCGGATATACCGAGCGCTGTTGAAAGCATAAAATACGGTGCATGCGATTTCCTCGAAAAACCGATACAGGTGGATTTGTTGCTTGATAAAATGAAATCATTAATACGGTCGCGCGAAGAAGATAGAAGGCTGCAAGAAATTCAGATTGATTTTCCGACACTTGTCATGCACAAACTGCGCATTCCACTTGCTGCTGTAAAATCGGCTGTTAGTCTTTTAAACAAAGGGCTTGATAATATTGTATCTGAAAAGCAACGAGAATTACTAAACCACATCGACCATACATTGATGAAAATAAATGCAACGATAAACGACTTGATTGATTTAGCTCAGTTAGAAAGCGGCAATGTACAACTCGATAAATTGCCCGTAAACCTCGACGAACTTGTGCCTGCCGTTTGCAGCCGATTGGAAGCCGACGCAAAAGCAAAAAATATTAATTTCGAACTATCGATAGATAAAAATGTTCCGACTATAGAAATCGATTCTGAAAAAATTGAGAAGGTTCTAATTAACATTTTGGATAATGCAATTAAATACTCGTCAACGGGGGGAAAAATTTCGATTAGTACTACGGCAATTCATAAAGAACAGGATGGGGCGCTGCGTCAGTTTGTAGAAGTTTCGGTTTCCGATAACGGTGTTGGTATTCCCGGAAATATGCTTCTACATATTTTTGATAAGTACAAACCGGAAACTCCGAATAAAGAAAAAACTACCGGTTTGGGTTTGGCTCTCTGCAAATTAATAGTTGAGGTGCACGGTGGATATATTTTAGCAGAATCGGAAGCCAACAAAGGAACAACGATCCGATTTGCAGTCCCGGTAGATACCGACTTTAAAAATTATTAATGGAGATACTTAATTTATGGTAAAACAGAGTACAAGAATATTAATCGCGGACGATGAAGAAGAATTCCGTTTTATGCTGAAATATTTTTTGGAAACTGCCGGATACGATATTGATTTAGTATCCGATGGTGTCCAGGCAATAAACATGCTTCAAACGAAAGCATTCGACATTGCACTTTTAGATATTAAAATGCCGAAGGTCAATGGTGTCGATGTCCTCAAATTTATTAAAGAAAATTTACAGAATATCGATGTGGTTATGCTGACCGGCGTTGGCGATATAAGAATAGCTATCGATTGCATGAAGTCGGGCGCTTACGAATTTCTTACTAAACCATATTCAGCAACCGAGTTGCACCGAACGATCAAAAAAATAATTGAAAAGCAAACACTTCTTCGCGAGAACCAATTAATAAAAGCTGAATTATTACGTATTGCCGGTTCTACTGAAATCATAGGCAGCAGTCCGAATTTTAAAAAGGTTTTAGATATTTCTTTGAAAATTGCACCGACAGAATCGACCATATTAATTCAAGGTGCTAGTGGAACGGGTAAAGAGTTAGTAGCAAGTTTTATTTATAAAAACAGCGATCGTGCCGACAAGCCGTTTGTTGCCCTCAATTGTGCCTCAATTCCAGACACGCTAATCGAAAGTGAATTGTTTGGCCACGAACGTGGCGCTTTCACCGATGCCCGTTCGATGAAGCAGGGTTTGGTTGAGCTCGCCGGCAACGGGACTTTGTTTTTGGATGAAATCGGTGATATAAGCCCGCTAATACAGCCAAAATTATTGAGGTTTATACAGAGCGGCGAGTTCCGGCGTGTTGGTGGTAATGCGGTACTGAAATCGGATGTGCGAATTATTTCCGCAACAAACAAAGATTTAGTTGAAGAAGTAAAACAAGGAAGATTCCGCGAAGATTTGCTCTACCGACTGAATGTCATCACGATTGAGATGCCAACTTTGAAGGAAAGAAAAGAAGATATACCCCGTTTAGTAGAATTTTTCCTAACGAAGAAACTAAAAATGAAAGTCCGTAAACAGCTAAGTCCAGCCGCGATGGAGGTACTTATAAAATACGATTGGCCCGGAAATGTACGCGAACTTGAAAATATGATCGAACGTGCAGCAATACTCTCGAGAGATGATTTGATACAGCCTTACGATTTATCGCTTCCATTGCGGTCATCCAACCTTCTGCAAAACCTTGAACAAAGCGGATTGATTGGCAGCCATGTTCCAATAAAAGATGTAGAGAAAACACACATCGAAGGTGTATTGAAAAGCTTGCAAAACAATAAAGCCGAAGCCGCTAAAATACTTGGCATTAGTTTAAAAACACTTTATACCAAAATACAGCAGTATCAAATAAAAGTGGAGTAACAACAATTTCATCGGATAATTTTTAAACGAAAGGACTCACTATGAAAGGAAATAAAGAGCTACTCGAAAAATTAAATCTGCTTTTAGCAGACGAGCTAACCGCAGTTAATCAATACATGGTTCACTCCGAGATGTGTAATAATTGGGGCTACGAGAAACTTCACAAGCTTTTTGAAAAGCGTGCAATCGACGAGATGAAACACGCTGAAAAACTAATCGCAAGAATAATCTTTCTGGAAGGAACTCCGGTTGTAAGCAAACTCGGGACTGTAAAAATCGGAGCCGATGTTCCGCAAATGCTCGCAAGTGATCTCGCTTCAGAATCGGATGCGATTAAAATGTACAACGATGTAATTATATTTGCAGGCGATGTAAGGGATTTTGCAACCCGTGAAATGTTAGAGAATATTTTGTTGGACGAAGACCGCCACATCGATCAGATCGAAGAACTGCAAGACCAAATCAGCCAAATGAGCGTAGGCATCTTCCTCTCGACTCAGGTTGGATAATTACACATACGTTTTGACTTTAATTTCATATTTCATATATTACCGATACAAATAACATAGGAGATACTGAAGATGATAAAAAAGAAAAAATATGAGCGTTGGACAAAAGAAGAAATTAGTCTTCTAAAAAAACATTGTCCTGCTAACGGGGTTATCTATACTTCAAAGCTACTTGGAAGGAGTATAAACACTATAAGGGCAACCGCTCACCTTAACAAGATTCGATGTAAAAATCCGACACCTACGTGGGATCCTAAAAACGTCGAATACCTGAAAAAATGGTACGGAAAAATTGATACCGATAAAATTGCTAAGAAAATCGGCACAACAAAATTAGCCGTACAAAAGCACGCAAGCAGATTAGAACTTACACGAAAAGGTTAATGTTTCTGAACTCCCTTTGTTTTAGTTAGGGCAGCTTCAGAATTACTTTTGCAATTATTTCTAATGTCGGAAATTGACCGGCGGGATTTTTCTGGACACCACAAGAACGAGTTCTTCTGAATTTTTTATTCGTGGTATGTGCCAGCGTTGGTTTTTCTTGCAACCGATAAAAAAAACTTTGCAAAATCAGCCCCCTTTTCTTATCTTTGCAATGTGAATCTCAAATTAACGAACATAAAACAGCTTGTTACTCTCTCGTCGGAATTAACATCTCCTAAAGATAGACGCTTTCGTGTTGGTGATGAAATGCGAAATTTGGGCATCGTCGAGAACGCCGTCGTGGTAATCGAAAACGGACTTATTTCGCACTTCGGAAAGATGGAGGATTTACCCCAAAACTTATCTAACAATTTTATAGAATACGATTGTTCTGATAAAGTCGTGATGCCCGGTTTTGTCGATTCACACACTCATCTTGTTTTTGGCGGCAGCCGCGAGGACGAATTCGGTATGCGCTCAGCCGGTGAAACTTATCAGGAGATTGCTGAAAAAGGGGGCGGCATTTTAAGTTCCGTCCGTATAACACGCGAAGCATCAAAAAAAGAATTAAAGAAAAAAGCCCGCCGTTATTTAACTTCAATGCTGAAACAGGGAACAACCACGGTAGAAATTAAAAGCGGTTATGGGTTGGATTTCGATTCAGAAATCAAAATGTTAGATGTTATCCGCGAACTGCGGCAGGAAGAAATTATATCGATCGTATCTACTTTCATTGGTGCCCACGCCTTCCCGACCGAATTCAAAAATAATCCGGACGGGTATGTTAGTTTGATATGCGATCAAATGATACCTTACATAGGGCAACGCAAACTTGCCGACTTTTGCGATGTGTTCTGTGAAAAAGGCTACTTCGATGTTGAAACATCTGAAAAAATTTTAACACTCGGAAAGCAACACGGGCTGCTTCCAAAAATTCATGCCGAAGAACTAACTTCATTCGGCGGTGCAGAATTAGCAGGAAGAATCGGCGCTGTTTCTGCTGACCACCTGGAACATATTACAGATGATGGTATCAACTCCTTAAAACAAGGAAATGTTGCAGCAGTACTTTTGCCCGGAGTTTCTTTCTTTCTAAATCATCAATACGCCCCCGCACGGAAACTGATTGAGAATGGAGTGGTTGTTGCAATTGCCACCGATTTCAATCCCGGCTCCTGTATGTCGTACTCGATGCCCCTGATGATGACTATCGCCTGCACTCACATGAAAATGAGTCCGGAGGAAGTTTTAACTGCATCCACAATTAATGCGGCGGCGGCTTTAAATCTCTCGAATGAAATTGGCAGTATAGATATAGGCAAACGGGGCGATGTAGTTATTTTGGATATTCCGAATTATAAATTTCTTCCTTACCACTTCGGCGAAAATCATGTATATCGTGTTATAAAAAATGGTGTATTTCTAGAATATTAATAAAAAGGATTTTTAATGAAACATTTAGTAGAGTGCGTCCCGAATTTCAGCGAGGGTCAAGATGCGAACATCATCGATGAAATTGCATCGCGAATCGATTCTGTAAAGAATGTAAAGCTTTTAAGCGTTGAACCGGACAAAGATTATAACCGTACCGTGGTAACATTCGTTGGCGAACCTGAAGCTGTTAAAGAGGCAGCTTTCCAAACGACAAAAGCAGCATCCGAATTAATTGATATGAGAAATCACAAAGGCGAACATCCGCGCCTCGGAGCGGTGGATGTCGTTCCTTTCGTTCCTTTAAGCGGTACCACAATGGCTGATTGCGTTCGGCTTGCAAATGAGTATGGACAACGGGTTGCCACTGAACTTGGAATCCCTGTTTTTTTATACGAAGAAGCTGCTGCAAAACCGGACAGAATAAACTTAGCAACGATACGGAAAGGTGAATACGAAGGACTCGCCGAGAAATTGAACGACCCGAACTGGTTTCCCGATTTTCCGGTTGCCGGCGCAACACAGTTCAATCCAAAATCGGGAGCTACGGTTACCGGTGCCCGCTTTTTCCTGATTGCCTACAATGTAAATTTAAAAACCAACGATAAAAGCATTGCCCACGAAATTGCTTTACGAATACGTGAAAGCGGCAGACCAATGAAAAACGAAAAGGGAGAAGTGGTTAAAGATAAAAAGGGAAAAACTGTGAATGTTCCCGGATCGCTTAAATCGGTAAAAGCTATGGGTGTGCTGCTCGACCGTTTCAACATCGCTCAAATATCGATTAATCTGACTAATTTCAATGATACAATGCCGCATGTTGCTTTCGAGGAAGTTAAAAAGGAGGCGCAATCTCTCGGCGTCGAGGTTACAGGCAGCGAAATTATCGGACTTGTTCCAAAAGACGCATTAATAGCTGCCGGAAAATTTTATTTAGGCGAGCAATTAAATAATCTGAATGTTTCGGAAATGGACTTGATAAATTTAGCTTCTCAGTATTTAGGATTGAGCCAATTCGAAACATTCGACCCCAACAAAAAAATCATCGAGTATATGATATAAAAAAAAATCCAAAGTCAATCCGCCTCAGGCGGATCAAAAAGGTTAGTAAATGTTGGCAAAAAAAACTGTTGAAGAATTTCTAAATGAGCTCGCCTCAAACTCGCCTGCGCCCGGAGGCGGAAGTGTTGCGGCATTAGCCGGCGCCCTTGGGTCAGCACTCACCGCTATGGTCTGCAACTTAACAATTGGCAAAAAGAAATATGGGGATGTTGAAGAAGAAATAAAAAAGGTTTTAGAAAAAATAGAACCGCTCCGTAAGCAATTTACTGATTTGATTGATAAAGATACGCAAGCTTTTAACAAAGTGATGGAAGCATACAGCTTGCCGAAAGAGAGCGATGCACAAAAGGCGATTCGCAGCGCAGCAATACAATCAGCGACAAAAGAGGCAACGCTTATACCTCTCGAAGTTATGAAGCACTGCGTCGATGCGCTTGCATTAGCCAAGATAGTTGCAGAGAAGGGAAACACAAACTCGGTCAGCGATGCCGGCGTAGCTGCTTTGATGCTTCAAGCTGCTGCCGAAGGCGCCGCTTTGAATGTAAAAATTAATCTCGCCGGCATTAATGATATTGAATTTGTCGGATGGAAATCTGAAGAGGTCGAATCGGTAATGAAAACTTGTAAAAAGTTGAGCAGCGAAATAATGGAGATAGTGGGTAGGAGTATGGGGTAGTGAAGTAATGGAGTAATGGAGTAGTGGAGTGGTGGAGTAGTGGCGTGGTGGCGTGGTGGAGTAGTGGAGTAGTGGAGTCGTGAAGCGATTTCTTGATAGGAGGAATTTGTTCTTAGCGTAGGTCGGATTTTGTTTACATCCGACTTGCAAAACTAAGATTACACAATAAAACACACTATATTTAAATGTATATTTTTTAAAATAACACCCATAATTTCTTTAATATCAACAGGTTATGGGGTGGGGGGTGAATACTTATATTTTTAAAATAAAAATTTCCGCTAAAAAATAAAAAAACACCTGCCTACCCCGCCTGCTCGCCAGACAGATGTCGGGCTGGCAGCGGGCAGGCGCAGGCAGGCTTGACTTTATACGCGAAAAATGTTATACTTCCGGCAGTGGATTACGGCAGTTGGCACCAATAGATAACAAACTTTCTAATAACATAAAGGAGTTTCATTAATTGGTAAACAGTGCATATATCAAAATCTATAATCTCCAGGGCGGCGACTCTTCTCCCCTCATTCAAACTTTTTCTCAATTCTTGAGTTCGCAGCATCTTCCGAAGGAATCTCTCCGGACCTCTGGACAAGTGTGGGCATCCCGCCACGGTTTTCAAATTTTTTTCGGCATTCGTTATTCACTATTCGATACCTGTCCGCCGACTTGTCCGCTGAAACGAAGTGCAAGCGGAAGTACCGAAAGCATTCGGGAGTAGGTGGATTCATTATTCACGGAGCTTAAATCATGAAAAATAAATCCGAAGTCCGAAATTCTAAATACAAAACAAATCCTAATTTTCAAAATATAAATTTCCAAATCGTAGATACAACATTGATTATTCGGATTTTGAATTTGTTTAGAGATTCGAAATTCGGATTTAGATATTTAAATATTTTGTTATTTGTTTTTTGTTGTTTGTTATTTTTCTCCGCTTGCCGCGAACGTGTTGTACCGCCCGACGACAAGCCGCCGTATGTTCCGCCGATAGTTTTGACGGCAGAAGACATCGGTGTAACTGATGCGTTTATACGTTTAAAATTTTTAGACACTTCAAATGTTCAAGCAAAAACATTCAAGCTCACACGCGATGGCAAACCACTAATAACTAATACACTATTTACAAATGACACTCTGCTGTTAGACGAGGGCTTGCTTCCCAAACGCACATACATATACAAAGCATACCGATTTTTTAACAACACTCCTGTTGACTCCAGCGCACCTCTTACGATTACAAGTATGGACAGTACCAGTCACAATTTTAATTTTGAAGTGTTCTATCTCGGAGATGGCAATAGCTCTGTGTTAAGAGACGTTTTTATTTTAAATGATACTCTTGCCTACGCCGTTGGGGAAATTTATAAAAAAGATTCTACAGGACAGTTCGATACTGATGCATATAACGCTGCAGTTTGGAATGGAAAGGTATGGGAATTGAAGAGGATACAATTTTATACTTTTTGTGGACCTGGAAGTTTAACTGGACCATATCCTGCTAATGCAGTGTTTGCCTTTGACGATGGAGAGATATGGATTGCATCGCAATCTCAAATTGCAAAATGGAAAAATGGTGTTCAAATATCGATTACTTGTTTGCCTGTTTCAGTGAATAAAATATGGGGTTCAAGTAAAAATAACGTTTACACAGCAGGACCTTTGGGTCAAATTGGTTTCTACAACGGCAGCAGTTGGCGGCGGTTGGAGAGTGGGACAAATCAAACTATAAATGATGTGTGGGGTGTTCAAAATTCTTCAGGAAAGAGCCTGATACTATGCGCCGCGTCAAACCAGTTCGAACTAGGAGACCGAAGGATCCTCCGTATTAATCCGCAAGGCACGGTGGACTCCATTAACTGGCGTTCGGATCGTCGCGCAGCGAGTATCTGGTTTGCCAATGAATCCCGTCTCTTTGTTTGTGGTGGTGGTGTTTTCATTCGTCGCTACGACGGGACGTGGAGTGAACAAACCACAATTCCTCTTTACTACACGTATCGGATTCGAGGCGTTGCCAACAATGATGTATTTGTTGCTGGCGGTTTCGGCCTTGTTACCCACTTTAATGGAGTAAGCTGGTTTGTATGGGAAAATCTTGGAGCGTTCATCTGGTACTCAGCAAATTATTCAGGCGGCATGTTTGTAGCTGTGGGACAGACGAGCAATCGAGCGGTTGTAATAATAATGAGGAGATAGGGAGGAACCACCATGAGTATTCACGATCGGTCCCCACCTAATAAAACCGGGCAACAGTGTTCCACCACCATTGCCCGGCGATAACGCAAACATTGGGCGCGTGTTTTCCAACTTACGGTGGAGTTCGCCGTTTTGCTTACGATTTAATATTACGGATAGTTAATAAAAAATACAAATTTTTGAAATTTTCAATAATAAATTTAAAAGGAGAAATAATTATGTTTAAGAATAATTTAAATTTAAATCAGTTTGTAAAAATGATATTAATGATAATGCTTATAAACTTATCAAATAATATTTGTTTAGGACAAACGGATAATATTCCGCATAAAATACAATCTTATGTGTTATCATCAGGTATTCATAATGGAGATAATGTGAAATCTAATAAAGTTTTTAACACAACAGTACGTATCGAGGATGCACAATGGTTAAGAATATATTTTAGCCAAACTAATCTTACCCAAAACAGTTATATCGAATTAAGATCACTTCTGGATAATTCTACTCAAAGATTAAATGCGAAAAGTATTGTAGAATGGAAAAACACAAGTGCCTATTTTAACGGAGATGCAGTTGAAATTTCATTATATGCTGCACCTGATGATAAAGATATTTCTTTTGAAATAAATGAAATTATGGTTGGTGAAAAAGAGAAAGGGTTTTCAGATTTATATCATTGTGGTATTACAGACGATAGAGTTCCCTCAAATAATCCTGCGGTTGGGCGATTAAGATATTCGGGTACAGCTTGGATATTAGAAAATGGCAGGTTAGTTACGGCTGGTCATTGTTTAGTCGGTGCTGATGTTCTAGAGTTTAATGTACTAGATTCACCGCCAGGGGGAGGAATTACATATTCTAGTGCTGAGAATCAATATGCCTTAAATACTGATACTTATGAGATTAATATAGCAGGCGATTGGGGTATCTTTGAAGTTTATCCAAATACAGAGACAGGTCTTAAACCTCGAGAAAAACAGAATGCGAAATTTATACCTATTCGAGATCTGTCAGGTATATGGAGTTCGCAGATAAGTGTTACTGGATATGGAGTTGCTAGTGGTATTTTAAATCGAACACAACAAACTGCTAATGGACCATTTATTGGTTTTGAAGGTTATCAATTAAAATTTCAAACAGATATGGCGCCTGGTAATTCGGGAAGTCCGATACAATTAGTGAATAACTCTATTCTAAAGGGGCCAATAGCATATTATGCTATTGGTGTGGCTACTGGGGGAAATTGTGATGTTACTGGTGGTTATAACATCGGGTGGAGTACGCTTGATAGTTATTTTTGGGAAGCACTAAATCGGGGAGATGATCCAGAAATTCCAAATATTAATGTAACAATTAATCAAATACTCAATGACGATAGTTCGGTTGATAGTGTTGGAAGATGGGAAGGTGAACCAAATTTCATGCAATATAAGGTACCAAAAATATTTGAGTTTGATGAAGGTGACCTTGAAGTGTTACGAGGTTCACAAAAAATCATTTCTAGTCAAAAATACCACCGATGGAATGAAGTCCTCGACAATGTGATCAACCATCGCGGATTCCCAATACAAGTCGGCATGGATCCGCTTACTTCAAACTTCGTTCCGACAAATACCACCATCGCTATCCGTACCGAACTCCTCGATGCACCTTCGCAAAATTTCGGTTCGATTAATTTCAAAGACCCGTGGCTGATTGATACAGTTGATCAATATGGGCCTCGTAATCGTGGTCATAATGAAGCAAAGTGGTATTCCAAAACCTCTCCATTCGAACTCTGGCAACCCACACATGCCAATTACAAAGGCGTGTTCTTGAATCAAAGGCCTGATCAGAGTAATCCGAGTATTCCCTACTACACCGTCCGTGCACCTTTGAGTATGAATATACGAGGCATTAATAGGTATTTCCAATGTTGGAGCGCAACCAATGCAGAGTTTGCAAACAGCAGCGAAAATTTAACTGGCTTCGATACAAAAGCTGTAATATTTAAGGGAGCTAATGATATTGTAAAAGCTGTTTATAAAGGACATCTTATGTCATCAACAAATTTAGCTCTTTCCGGTAACAACCAGCGTAAACTTGTTTACGGCAAACCAACACCAACATCACCATATACATTATATGCCGGCTACATAAGCGGCGGTAAAATATGGCTTACTCATTCAACAAATTACGGTTTATCCTGGCAGCCGGAACAATTGATAAGCTCGGGTAACAATGTTTCGCTTGCACCGCCACATCCGGATGAAGGGGTTGTACAATTTGTCTGGCAGGAAGAATCAGCTACAACAAAATCGGTGTACACTACCGGAGTGATCGGTAAAATACTTTTGGAGACAAACATACAATCATCAGTGAACCCAAAACCTGTCATAGGACGGCTAAATTCAATAAATGTGCATCGTTTAACATTGTGTGCTGTATGGAAGGGTAGTAATTCTTTAAGATACAGTTGGATAAATTATGTTGGTTTAAAGTCGCCACCTCCCTGGATAGGTCCTTTAAGTATTCCCAATACTGCTTCGAGCCACAGCAACCCGAGCATATCGTATGCAACAAATGACTATTCAAATTTTACATTTTATCTTACATATGATGATGGGCAAAATATATATCTCCGTACAGCTCAGTATTATACTTCCGGAATCGATTGGTCTAATCCTGTTATAATATCAGGAAGTTCTACAATGTCGTACCGAAATGCTCAAATAGTTGCAGAAAGAATTGGGGATACGAGCATAGCGCACATAGTATATGAAGGCATAGATCCACAAGGCAGCCGAAAAATATTATACCAACGCTTTACTCAAACAGGTTGGTTATCTGGAACATTCTCAACCCCAGTCGAGTGGACCGGAACTAATTTTAATAGTCCATCCATAGCGATATACTCGGGCCGGACACTTGCAATAACCTGGCAGGATAACCAGAAGGTTCACCTTATAAATTGTAATTTAACTACCAACAGTTGGTCTGATATCGAACATTATTACGGAGGTTATGGAGCTAACCTTGCAAGCGGCGATGGTAGTATGCCTATAGATAATGCTAAGTTTATTTATGAATCCGGTTCAAGTCAGCCTTATATGTTGAATTTCGGGAATGCGAAGAGAACCGTTGCAGGCGGCGGCGGTGGCTGTCCGTTCGTTTACACCTGGAACGGAAATGAATACGTTGAAGACAATAACATACTCCCTCAAAGCGAATACACACCAGCAAAGGATGGCAATGTTACAGACTATTATAAATTATTTAAAGAGCCGGTGCCGTCGGATGATTTGTACAAACTTCGTGTGGGCGAGTTCGAGCAAGAGAGGTCGTATTTAGATAAGTTTAGTTTAATAATAATCGACCACGAGCCGGAAGCAAGTGTATCGGTGAGTGAAGATGGAGCTATAAGTCAGTATGCGAAACCCTCAGTAATAGCAAACGCACAATTAGATAAAGACGATGTCTTCAAACTTGTTTACGAGTTGGATGGAAACTATGTTCAGGCAGAGCGAGGAACTACATTACAGTTAACATTTGATGAATCAGAGACAAAAGCAGAGACAGGATTTAAATCATTGTCGCCAGCAGTAACATTGGTTGGTATTATAGAACCGGGTGCAGAGAAGAAAGTAATAGCAGGTATTGTTAATCAAAAAATAGACGGAAAATCTATCAACACGCATCAATTCCGTTTACGACGCAATCCATCGTTTATCTGGATACCGGTTGAAAATAGCGGCTCGAAGGACGGAACAGTTCAAGTCGATATTAACTGGCAGCAAAATGTCCGTGTTGATTGGACAGAGCTGAGCAATCAGTTGGATTTACCATACACAACTTATGAATGCGATTTTGTATATGCAGAGCATTCTCATTCTGGCGATGTATTAGAATCGTTATCAGAAGCAGATGGAAGTGTAAGTGTATTGCATCCCGGTCAATATGTCGATTTAGAATTTTCAGTTCCGCCGATGGTGCCTGGTAAAAAGCGCTCGTTTATATTTGTATCGAACGGCAGGTACGAGAGAATAGATGAAAAGTTCACCGAGTCGGCATTAGTCGAAATAAAATCAAAGGCAAACTCGAGTAATGATCCGCCAAAGGCGGATGCGAACAAACCATCTCGATACGAATTAAGCCAGAATCGTCCAAACCCCTTCAATCCCGTAACACACATCAGCTACTCGCTGCCTGATGCGGGATATGTAACGCTTAAAGTTTATGATGTTCTCGGTCGTGAAGTTGCAACACTTGTAGATGGGTACAAAGATGCCGGATACTATGAAGCTGCTTGGGACGCCCGCCTGAACAACGTAGTCGGGCAGGCCTCAAACATTCCGAGCGGAGTGTACTTCTACCGGCTACAATCAGGAAATTTCAATTCTGTGAAGAAGATGCTCCTCCTGCGATAGGGTATGCTTTACGAAACGTAGAACGTATCAAAAAATGTTTTACGTGAGTGAAGCTTCGGAGAACAAGTGATAGGTAAGTAGGGGTTCGGAGCTTTGATTTATCGGTAAAAAAACTGGTCTCTGTTTTGGAGATCAGTTTTTTTTTTTACACTTTCCAAAACGACCTAGTGAATATCACCATTATCGTAAACAACTCAAGTCGGCCTAATAACATATCTGCTGACAGAACCCATTTAGCTAAATCAGGAATTGAAGAATAGTTTCCCATCGGTCCAACAATATTCAAACCGGGACCGACCCCACCCATACAAGCAGCCACACCACTTAATGCCGATACAAGGTCAACGCCCGTAATTACAATGAGTAGAACTGAAACAACGTAAGTAGTCAGATACAAAACAAAGAACGAAGCAATAACCGAGAGGATTTCCGGTTCGACCGTTCGTTTATTAAATTTTATAGGGACAATTGCATCGGGATGGAGAATTCGTTTTGCTTCGGCGAATGTGTTACGCAGCAGCAACATAACTCTCACACTTTTGATGGCTCCGGTAGTTGAACCGGCGCACCCGCCCACAAACATAACTAATACAATTACTAACTGTGCTGCCGACGCCCAAAGAGCAAAATCGGCGTTTGCAAATCCTGTACAACTCGATGCCGATGTTACGTTGAAGAACGAAAACCGGAATGCGTCTAAAAATCCGTATCCCGGCTGAGTGAACAAATTTACTATCGTAACAAAAGCGACGGTGCCGCCTAACCATATAATATAAAACTTAAATTCACTGTTTCTAAAATAACTCAACACATCGCCTCGCAGAGCAGCAAGGTGCAAACTGAAATTGACAGCCGCCAGGAACATAAAAATTCCGATAACATAATCTATGTAAGCTGAATTAAAAAAAGCGACGCTTGTATTCTTAGTAGAAAAACCTCCGGTTGCAACAGTTCCGATTGAATGACACAAAGCATCGAAGAGGGACATCCCCCCAAACAACAAAAGAACTGTTTCCCCAAAAGTCAGTAAAACATAAACACCCCACAATAAACGGGCGGTCTCGGCTATGCGCGGAGCGAGTTTATCCTTTGTAGGCCCGGCTGCCTCAGCTTTATAAAGCTGCATACCGGCTACTCCTAACAGAGGAAGTATTGCTAACGATAAAACAATAATGCCCATTCCTCCTATCCAATGAGTCATACTTCGCCAGAACAAAACACCGTGCGGAAGAACTTCGACATCGGTCAATATGGAAGCGCCGGTAGTAGTGAAGCCCGATATTGTTTCGAAAAAAGCATCGGTAAAATTTGTGATCGAGCCGGAGAGAATAAACGGGAGTGTTCCAAAGAGAGAGATAGCAACCCAACCGAGCGATGCTATCATAAACCCTTCGCGCGGACCGAGTTCTTGTTTGTCGTCCTTGAACAGCCGCCACGTTACAAAACCGATACTTACTGAAATTCCGGAAGAAATAAGGAGAGGAACAATATCATCATCACCGTAATAAATTGAAAATGGAATGCCCAACAGCATAGCGGCTCCCGAACATCCCACAAGAAAACCCAATACTGATAATATTGCTCTGAAATTCATTCTATAAAATTAGTTAAAAGTTATTGTGGTTTGCTTTCGCTCACAACAAGGTTTTAAGTTTTAGTTACATCGTTAATAGTTTTAGTTTTCAGGTAGATAGTTTGTGAAGCTATTAAGCCATAACCAGTAACTAACGAACCACAACCAATAACCAGAAACTAATAACCATAACTACGCCCGCCAATAAACACGTGTAAAAATAACTAACACTGTAAAAAGTTCAAGTCTGCCGATTATCATACAAATGCTTAACACCCATTTTCCGAGAATTGGTATATGTGCATAATTTGCAGCAGGTCCAACCTCGCCAAGTCCGGGACCGATGTTACTCAAACTTGCAATCACCGCACCCATTGCAGTAATTTTATCTAAACCTAATGTAGTCATAATTATTGTTCCCACTACAAACGTAACCATAAACAGGACAAAGAAAGCTAGTATGTTGCTTATTATTTCGGGGGAAACCGCTCTACCGTTGAATCTCACAGGAACAATAGCTTTTGGGTGAAGAAGTTTTCGAAACTCAGCGGCGCCGTTACGGAGTAATATCAGAATACGCATAACTTTTATACCGCCGGCTGTTGAGCCAGCCGAACCTCCGATGAACATCAGTAAGAATAATAAAAATTGTATAGCTATGGGCCAATGAATATAATTGGCAGTTGCAAATCCTGTGGTGGTTAAAATTGAAACTACCTGAAATGCAGCATAGCGGATCGAATCGAATACCGAAGTATAATTTCCGTGAATGAAAAGAATTGCCGAAGCTAAGCCGATTGCTAAAAAAGTTAAAGTCAGATAAAATAGAAACTCGCTGTTTTTGAAATAACTTTTAACATTGCCATTAACAGCCCGGTAGTGAAGTGCAAAATTGATTCCGGCAGCGAACATAAAAACCGTAACCACTATATCGATGTATGCAGAATTGAAATGGGCGATGCTTGCGTTCTTTGTTGAGAAGCCGCCGGTAGCCATAGTTGTAAATGAGTGTGTGAGGGCGTCGAACAAATTCATTCCACCAATCATCAACAATAAAACCTGTAAAAAAGTGAAGAGGATATAAACCGACCACAAAGCTTTTGCAGTTTCGCCGATTCTTGGTTTGAGTTTATCGACTGTAGGGCCGGGTGCTTCGGCTTTATAAAGCTGCATTCCTCCAATTCCTAATATTGGCAAAATAGCTAACGATAAAACAATTATGCCCATACCGCCAATCCATTGCGTGATACTACGCCAGAAAAGAATGCCGTGCGGATGTTTTTCGATATCTGTCATAATCGAGGCGCCTGTAGTTGTGAAACCGGATGCTGTTTCAAAAAACGCATCGGTATACGAAGGGAT
>JAUXOG010000050.1 GCA_030682385.1 Bacteroidota bacterium | reverse complement strand
CGCCAAATTCTTTCATCATACCTTTCATACCGGTACAGCCCAGTTTCTCAAGTTTTTCTTTCCAAATTATCTGCTGCTTTACATCAAATATCTTGTAAACAGAAAACCAATGGACGAGATGATTGAGGTGAAGATTAACTCTCAAATCGGCAATCTCTTTCATCTTCTTTTCGATAGCAGTCCGGTCTAACTTATCGGCGCTGAATAACTCTTTCAGTTCGATTCCGGCTGTTTTAACTTTTGCCTGGGCATCGGTTTGTTTCTTTTGAATATCAAATCGCAGTTTGTCGAATTGCTTCTGTTGTTCATCAGTCAAATTCAACTTATTCATCTTGTGCATCTTATGCATCATCTGTGGAAAATCATCATCATCTTCCTCGATCACTTCAACTTTCGATCCTTGCTTCTTGATGATCTTGATATCCTTTTCCATTTGAGCATAGACAGCGGTAAAACCGATGGCTAATAATATTAAAATGGCAATAAAAACATTTTTGTGTTTCTCAACGAGTTGGGTTGTCAACATAAATTATCCTTTCAAGTTATTGTTTATTTTATTAGATTAACTACACCAACTTTGACAATATTCTGACTATGAGGTTTAATTGCTCGTAAGAACTGATGAACAGAGATGAAATAAGGCTAATTTTAGTCGTATTTTTAGTATTTTCTGCCATAATTTTGGTAAAGGAAATATTTACGGTTTATTCAATAAATGTCGAAACAAATCCACATTATCTGTTTCCTGATGGAAACTCTACTGCAACAATCAGTGTTGTAAGTTTGAATCGTCTTGGTTTTGGTGTTCCTTTCATAGAATTCAAAACTGAATTTGTAATCATAGAAGGATACGAAAAAATTGAAATTCTATCAAAAAATAAAAATCAAATAATAATCAAATCACGATACGAGGTCGGAAAAGTAATATTGCTAATTAAAAACAAATACACGGTTGTTCCGATGAAAGTTGAAATACCCATCATCAAACCGACTGCATAAGCGTTTTGCCTTTTGCATTTTTATTAAATATTCACTAATATTAAACAGATTTAATCATTATCAAAAATTATATGACTATCCGATTTCTTTCTATCTCTAAAAATTTATTTCTCATCTCCACAGTTATTTTTGTTAGCGGGTGTTCGAGTCCTATCGGAGAATATTTTTCTACCCGGTACGAAAATACGATGGGATATTTCAATTCATACTATAATGCAAAAAAACATTATGACGAGGCTCTTTTAGAACTATACAAAAATCCTCCGAAATCGTTAGACACAAATTATTTTTCCCCTTACGTTGCAAATCAAGCGGTACGCACTAAATTTAATATCGTGATTGAAAAAACATCAAAGATAATTCAGTTTTACCCCCGCAGCAAGTGGGTTGATGATGCAATTATGATGATTGGTGAAATTTATTACTACGAAGACGACAACGATTTGGCTCTAAAAAAATTCAATGAATTAATTGAAAACTTCCCGACGAGCAGTCATTTTTGGAAAGCCCATTTATTATATGCGCGCACCTTATATAACATGGAAGCGTTTGATGAAGCTCTAAACTATACAGCAAAATATTCTTCACAAGCTTTCGAAACTGGAGAGGAGGACATTGCTGCAGAGTTGTACTTGTTAGCAGGGCAAATATATTTAGAACGTGGTGAATATGTTAAAGCCGAAAAATCATACTCACAAGCTCTAAAAATAAATGCAGATGGAAAATTGTTGGCTATTGCTGCTTTTCAACAAGGAAGAATACATGAATTGCTTCAAGATTATGATAAAGCAAGAATCGCATACAGTAATGTTGCAGATTACAAGCCAAATGAAAGTTTAAGATTTCGTGCCGAATTAAATTCTGCAAGAATGTTAAGGGAATCGGGAAAATCCAAAAATGCGATTCAGCGTCTGTTTGAAATGAAAGGTCAGGATTTAACAACAGAATATTTCTCATACGTTGATTTAGAAATAGCAAATACTTATAACGTTATGGGAAAATATGAAAAAGCTTTAGACCAATATGAGATGGTTGATACCGTTTATAAGAAGACGGACGCTTCGGCAAAGAGTTTTTATGCTCGCGGAGTGTTGTACGAATCAACGTTTCATGATTTTGGTGAAGCAAAATTTTATTACGAAAAAGCAAAAGTTGAAAACCCGCAGTCAGAAATTACACCGCTTGCGGTCAAAAAAGTTGATGCGTTAAATAAATATTTTTCATATCATAAAAATATAAATATTTATGATAGTTTGTTTTACTTAGCAATAAGAAGAGATTCCATAAAACGAGCGAACATTGGGAAAGATACTGCATCAATAACTGCAGTAGCAATCGATTCTACTAAACAAATTCTTACAGCAGAGAAAACTGATAGTATGCTGCAAAACCGAGATACATTGATGCTGCCTACGGTTGATTTGCCGAAGGATACGCTTAATGATGAAGTGGTAGAATTTGATGACGACGTTATATTACAGGATCCTTCGAGATTGAGACAACAAATGAAAGAGGAGGCAGCAGCACCAAAGCCGACAGCATTACCTCAGGTTTCGATAAGTGCAGATAGCGCCTTATACTTAATTACAAAAAACCAATTCGAACTTGCAACATTGTTCATGTTAGAATTATCGCTACCGGACTCGGCAGAGTTTTGGTTCGACATTGTATCAAATAGTAATTTCAAACCCGATTATTCACCTCGTGCATATTATGCGATGGCTGAAATTCATAGGCTACGCGGAAATCAGCAGGCAGTCGATTCGTTGTACAATTTACTTATAAAAGATTACGGAAAATCAGATTATGCTATTCAGGCAAAGAAAATTAAGGGGATAGTAATAGAAATTGAGAAACCTCAGTTGGAAATATTGTACGATAGAGCTTTAAAGTTAACGTATGAAAATAAACCTAAAGAAGCACTCAAACTTTTTAGCAGGATCGTTGCAACCGATTCGAGTTCCGAACTCGCCACAAAATCATTTTATACTTCAGGGTGGATTTTTGAAAACATTCTGAACAATAACGATAGTGCAAAGTTTTACTACCAAACATTGATCGATAAATACCCGAAATCCGTTTATGCAGAAAATGTAATCGGAAAAGTTGCAGTAGCTCAGGATACTTCCAAACTGTCGCAGTATGTGAAAATAAAAGAGATAGTTCCTCCCCCTCCGCCTCAACCCAAATTTACACAAGGAGAGACCCCCAAGACAAAGACAGTTGAACAACAAAGGCAGCGCGGCGACAGAGATATTCGTGAAGACGATCAGGATGAATTTGATCCAACAGATTTCGAACAAGAAGACCCGCCGGATGGCGAATAAATTTTTGGATTCAAAAATGATTCAACAAAATTTCGAGCTTACTAAAATTATATCCATAAATTCTTCCATCACAAAACTTACTTTTCACGCTCCTGAAATAGCTCGTTCAATATTGCCGGGGCAATTCATAAACATCAAAATAGATGAAACTACCGTTCCGTTACTCAGGCGACCCTTTAGTGTATATTATGTTCAAGAAAATTCTGTCGAAATAGTTTTTGGTGTAATGGGAACGGGTACAAAAAAACTGTCACTTAAAAAAGTAGGTGATATGCTTGATGTTTTAGGACCTCTTGGTAAACCGTTCAATGTTTCGGATAATGAAGAACTTTCAATCCTAGTCGGAGGTGGTTTGGGTGCTGCTTCGTTACCGCTTCTTCAGAATCATTTGATTCAAAAAGGAAAAAACGTTATCACGTTTTTAGGTGCACGGACAAAAGAATATTTGCTGACTTCGTATCTGAATGATGTTCGAACTGCAACTGATGATGGGTCGTCGGGTTATCACGGAACTGTTGTTGAACTGCTGAAACATTTTTTAATTGAAAATAAAAAAAAGAATTGTAAAATTTATGCCTGCGGTCCCACACCGATGCTTGTTGCCTTAACTAATTTAACCGAAGAATATAACATCCGTTGCGAGATATCATTAGAAACCGCGATGGCGTGTGGTTTTGGAATCTGCCAAGGGTGTGCAGTGGAATTGAAAAATAAAGAAATGGGTTTTGCGCTCTCGTGCAAAGATGGTCCTGTATTTAATTCAAACGAGATAATTTTGTAAATGGTAAAGACTTCGTTTAAAATTGGAAATGTAGAATTTAAAAATCGTGTTTTTGTTGCATCCGGAACATTCGGTTATGGAGATGAAATAAGCGAGCTTCTTGATATAAAAAAGCTTGGTGGAATTTTTACAAAGTCGCTCACACTAAAACCTCGTAAAGGCAATCCTCCGCCAAGAATTGTAGAAACTGCCAGCGGGCTAATCAACTCGATTGGGTTGGCAAATATAGGAGTCGAAAAATTTGTTTCTGAAAAATTACCTCTCCTAAAACAATTGAATGCCGTAATCATAGCAAACATAGCGGGCGGAACAATTGAAGAATATTGTAGGGTGTTAGAAAAATTAGAATCGGCAAATGGGATAACTGCTTACGAAATTAACATATCCTGCCCAAATGTCAAAGAGGGGGGGCTGAACTTTGGTACCGATTTAAAAGCAACTGCTGAAATAACAAAAATGGTTCGCCGCTTAACTTCAAAACCAATTATTCTAAAACTCACCCCAAATGTTACGCGTGTTTCCGAGTTTGCAAAAGCAGCAGAATCGGAAGGAGCTGATGCAGTTTCTTTAATCAACACCTTAGTCGGAATGGCTGTGAATGTTAAAACCCGCAAACCCAAAATATCAACCGTAACCGGTGGTCTATCGGGCCCGGCTATTAAACCAGTTGCATTAGCTAAAGTTTATGAAGTTGTGAATGCAGTAAAAATCCCTGTTTTCGGAATAGGTGGGATTGCTAATACGGAGGATGCGTTGGAGTTTTTAATTGTTGGCGCTAATGCTATTCAGGTTGGTACTGCTAATTTCATAAACCCGAATATAAGTGTTTCGATAGCCGAGGGAATCGAAAAATTTTGTCTCGATAATGGTATTGCTGATGTCGGTATGATAGTCGGGTCGCTCGACACATCCGGAAATGAATCCGTTTTAAAAAGTTGGCTATAAAAATTAAAAGTTTGATAATTGCACACCTTTAATTCGACAATTAAATTTCTATACGGACTTCAAAAATATGGTATGAAGTTCGGATTAGAAAATATTAAAAAATTATGTGAATCGTTGGAGAACCCCCATCAAGACTATCCAACAATTCATATCGCTGGTACGAATGGGAAAGGCTCAACTTCAGCGATGATTGCTTCAGTGCTTACTGCTTCGGGATATAAAACCGGACTTTATACATCGCCTCATTTACTGAAGTTCAACGAAAGAATACGAATTGATGGAAAACCGATAAGCAACAAAGAACTTGTATCCTACACGAAAATGGTTCGAGATGAAGTCAAAAAAACAAGCGCCACTTTTTTCGAGACAACAACTGCGATAGCTTTTAAATATTTTAGCGACCAAAAAATCGATATAGCTGTAATCGAAACCGGATTAGGCGGGCGTCTCGATGCAACAAACATTATCACTCCGTTAATAAGTATCATCACGAACATCGGACTTGAGCATACAGAATACTTGGGTTCAACAACATCTAAAATTGCTCGCGAAAAAGCCGGCATCATCAAACCTTTTGTCCCGTGTTTGACTGCTGTAAGAGATGAAGATGCGTTCGGAGTTATTCAATCTGTAGCCCGTAAATCAAAATCAACCTTAAAACATATTGACGATAACACAAAACTCGTTTTTGTAAAAAATGATTTACAAGCTCAATACGTGGACATAAAAGTCGGGAACACAAAACTAAATAATTTAAAAATTACAATGCCCGGAAAATTTCAGAAGGATAATATCAGATTATCGATTTTGGCTGTTACATTTCTTCGAGAAGAATTTTCTTACAAAATTACAGATCAAAGCATTCGTTGCGGTTTCGCCGATGTGAAAAAGTTTTCAGGTCTTCGTGGGCGTTTCGATCTGTTATCTAACAATCCTTTAATTATCGGGGATGTTGCTCACAATACACAAGCTTTCATTAATCTCAAAGCTACATTATTCCGCTTGGGAATTTATAAAGTTATTGTCGTGTTTGGATTGATGAAAGATAAAGATTTAAATACGATCGTTCAGGAAATTGGAGATTTCGCACGAATAGTGATTACTTGCAGCCCAATAACTGATAGGGCAATCCCAAGCGGCAGGATAGCATCAAAATTCAAGTCGTCCAATATCCCGTGTATTGACGGAAAAACACCCAAAAATAGCTTAAAAATTGCTAAAAATTATGCCAACTCAAAAGAGATAATTTTGATCACCGGATCCCATTATGTATTAGGAGAAGCAATGAGTTTTGTGGATTCTTGACTTTCTTTGTATTTCAACGTATATTTGCATAGAATTTTTAGAAGCAAAATACAAATCTAGTTTATATCCAACGTTTTAAACATATCATTGATAAATACCAAACCATCTAAATTATAAGAGAGAATTAACTTATGCCAATGGACATCGTAGAACTAAAATCCAAGAAGATAGCTGAACTCACTAAAATTGCGAGAGAGTTGGACGTTACCGGCTATTCCGATATGAGAAAACAGGATTTAATTTTTAAAATCCTGGAAGTTCAATCGGCAAAGGACGGTATCGGTTTCAGCAAAGGCGTTTTAGAAGTATTACCAGACGGTTACGGTTTTTTGAGATCCGCTGATTATAACTATCTTCCTTCTCCTGATGATATCTACGTATCGCCTTCGCAAATTAAAAAATTTGGATTGCGAACCGGTGATACTGTTAGTGGACAAGTCCGACCGCCAAAAGAGGGCGAACGATTTTTTGCTTTGTTAAAGGTGGAAGGAGTCAACGAAGAAAATCCGGAAGCTATTCGCGACCGTGTTCTATTCGATAACCTCACGCCACTCTATCCCCACGAAAAACTAAAGTTAGAAACATCACCCGGCGAACACGCGATGCGTATAATGGATTTGTTAGCTCCCATCGGAAAAGGGCAACGCGGTATGATTGTATCTCCTCCAAAAGCCGGCAAAACAGTTTTACTGCAAAAAATTGCAAACAGCATCAAACGAAATCACCCCGAAGTTCATCTAATCGTTTTATTAATCGATGAACGTCCTGAAGAAGTTACCGATATGGAACGTTCAGTTCAAGCCGAAGTTATCAGTTCAACTTTCGATGAACCTGCCGACAGGCACGTACAGGTTTCCGATATGGTTTTGGAAAAAGCAAAACGGTTGGTCGAAGCTAAAAAAGATGTAGTTATTCTACTCGACAGTATTACCCGTTTAGCACGTGCTCATAATACAGTTGTTCCTCATAGCGGGAAAATACTTTCAGGTGGTGTTGATGCGAATGCACTGCAACGTCCGAAACGATTTTTTGGAGCCGCCCGTAATATCGAGGAAGGGGGAAGTTTAACGATCATTGCAACCGCTCTTGTAGAAACCGGAAGCAGAATGGATGAGGTTATCTTCGAAGAATTCAAGGGAACAGGTAATATGGAAATTATACTTGACCGCAAACTTTCCGATAGACGGGTATATCCATCTTATGATGTTAATCGCTCCGGTACACGTAAAGAAGAAATTTTGCTCGAACCGGATGATTTGAATCGAATTTGGATACTCAGGAAGCTTTTAAGCGATTTTTCGACCGTCGAAGCGATGGAGTTTTTACTCGATAAAATGCGAGGAACTAAAACTAACAAAGAATTCTTACGAATTATGAACAGTTAACATGGTTTACCCCATTGAGTACAGCCCCCTTGATATGGGGGCTTTTTTTTTAATAAAATCAAAAAAGGCTTGACTTTCTCGTTGACAAGGCTTAAATTAGCAGAGCCATCTAAAACTTTAACATTGAATGAAAATTCTCAAGTACTTGTTATTCTTTGCCATATCAACTTATCTAATCCATAATATAACATTCTCTCAGAGACTTGAAGATGGGATAGGGCTTGGACTAAGTTTTGGGACTGCTATGGCAAAAACCGATGTCGGTGGGTATATACCCAAACCGATTACCCGGATATTTTCTCGTTACCACACTTCCGGCGTTTTGGCGCTCGAAGCGGGTTTTGGTTTCGGTATGGTAGAAGGAAAAAAAATTGGTTTCTTTTCATCTAAAATCATCCCAATCGATATTCGATTGCTCTTATCTCCATTTCCCAATTCTCGTATCAGACCTTACTTTTTTAGTGGAATTAGTATCATGAATTTCAATCCTGTTGATGAAAACGAAAGGAAACTTCCTCGAAATGCTCGTGGTGATTATTCTAAATGGATGGGTGTGATTCCATCAGGGGCTGGTATTCAATATTTCATTACAAACAATTCTATAGTCGAATTGACGGGGATGTATGCTTTGGGAACAAAAGATTATTTGGACGATAGAAAAATAAATGACAATAACGATGGATACTTTTTATTCGGTCTGAATGTGTATGCTTTCTTTGAATCAGGAAATGCCGATTCGGATGGCGATGGATTAAAAAATAAAGACGAAAAGCAGTTCGGCACCGACCCCAATAATCCTGATACTGACGGTGATCGTCTGAAAGATGGAGAAGAAGTTTTTACTTATCTGACAAATCCTCTTAAAAGAGATACCGATGATGATGGCTTAACGGATTATGACGAAATATTTTTATATCGAACAAATCCGAATAATGCTGATACAGACGGAGATGGTCTTATCGATGGAGATGAAATCAAAATCTATAAAACAGATCCACTAATCGCTGACACCGATAAAGATGGATTAAAAGATGGTGAAGAAGTTTTAACATACAAAACTGATCCTCTGAAGGCTGATACCGATGAGGATGGATTAACGGATGGCGAAGAAGTTTTACAACACAAGACAGACCCCTTAAAAAAGGACTCTGACGAAGATGGTTTAACAGATTATGATGAGGTGATAACTCACCTGACGGATCCATTGAATAAGGACACCGATAATGGCGGAATTCCAGATGGAAAAGAAGTCGAAAAAGGAAAAAATCCTAACGACCCAACTGATGATGTAGTCTTTATTCCTGATGTTGGAGACAAACTTAGTTTGAGAGGAATTAACTTCGAATTCAACAGTGCACGTTTGCTGCCAAGTTCTGAGGATACATTAAAATTTGTTGCTGTCGGATTATTAGCAAACCCTGAAATTCAAATTGAAATCAGTGGACATACTGATAATATCGGATCTGCAAAATCTAATCAGTTGCTTTCTTTACGACGTGCCGAGGCAGTAAAAGACTATATTGTGAGCAAAGGTGTTGCAGCAGCTCGGTTAACTACGGTTGGTTATGGTTTTACTCGTCCAATTGCTGATAATGGAACAGAAGATGGCAGAGCAAGAAACAGAAGAATAGAATTTTTGAGAATTAAATAAATTGAAATAAATAATCAGGAGGGAAAAATGAGAGAAGCTGTAATTGTTAGTGCCGTACGAACTCCAATTGGTTCGTTTGGTGGTACTTTAAGTGGAATATCCGCACCACGACTTGGTGCTATAGTAATTGCTGAAGCACTCAAAAGAGGCAATGTTCCAAAAGAGCAAGTGAATGAAGTTATAATGGGTTCCGTTTTAACAGCAGGTATGGGGCAGGCGCCCGCAAGGCAAGCCTCAATATACGCCGGTCTGCCCGAAAGCGTCGAGTGTATGACGATTAACAAAGTATGTGGTTCAGGTTTGAAATCGGTAATGCTGGCTGCTCAATCAATAATGTTAGGCGATGCCGATGTGATTGTTGCGGGTGGGATGGAAAGTATGTCGAATGTTCCGTATATGCTTGATAAAGCACGGACAGGTTATCGGATGGGACACGGACAGTTAACCGACTTGATGGTTTCTGATGGTTTGTGGGATGTGTACAATAATTTTCACATGGGGAATGCAGCCGAAATTTGTGCTAAGGAATTGCAAATACCACGCGAATTACAAGATGAATTTGCTATCCAAAGTTATAAACGCGCAATTGAGGCACAGAAGAATAATTGGTTCAAAGATGAAATTGTTCCGGTAACCATCGAACAAAAGGGAAGCGATCCGATAATCGTTAGCGAGGATGAAGAACCCAAAAAAGTTAAATTCGAAAAAATTCCAACTTTAAAAGCCGCATTCCTAAAAGACGGGACAGTTACCGCAGCTAATGCTTCAAAAATTAATGATGGCGCTGCAGCAGTTGTCGTAATGTCGAAAGAAAAAGCCGATGAACTTGGCATCAAGCCCCTTGTAAAACTTGTTTCTTACGCATCGTTTGCTAAAAAACCAGAATGGTTCACAACAGCCCCAGCCGATGTTATTACTAAAGTTTTGAAACGAGCAAGTCTATCGATAGATGATATCGATTTATTCGAAGTGAACGAAGCTTTCGCGGTCGTTACTTTGGCTGTGAATAAAATTCTGAATTTAGATTCCAATAAAGTAAATGTCCACGGTGGAGCCGTTGCACTCGGTCATCCTATCGGCGCAAGTGGGACAAGATTACTTGTTACTTTAATTAATGCAATGAAGTTGAAAAACTCAAAGCGCGGTTTGGCTACTGCCTGTATAGGTGGTGGCGAAGCAAGCGCCATAATTATAGAACAATAAACGAAAGGAAAGTTTATGAAAAATATAACAGTGATTGGTGCCGGAACTATGGGCAACGGCATTGCCCATGTTTTTGCTCAGTTCGGTTTTTCCGTAATCATCAACGATGTAAAGCAGGAATTTATCGACCGTGCATTTAAAACCATAACCGGCAATTTAGATAGGCAAATTAAAAAAGGAACTTTGACCGAAGAACAGAAATCTGCTACGCTCGCCAATATAAAAGGTGAATTATCAACAGTCGAGGCAGTCAAGAATGCTAATTTGATTATTGAAGCAGCGACTGAAGATAAACAATTAAAGTTTAATATTTTCAGAACTATCGACGCAAATGCAGCAGCCGATGCTATATTAGCTACTAACACGTCGTCAATTTCTATTACTGAAATTGCGGCAGTAACAAAACGACCGGATAAAGTAATCGGCATGCACTTTATGAATCCTGTTCCAGTAATGAAATTGATCGAAGTCATACGCGGTTTAGCTACATCGAACGAAACATATAACTCAATAAAAATACTCGCTGAAAAAATTGAAAAAACACCTGTCGAAGTAAACGATTACCCCGGTTTTGTTGCCAACCGTATTTTGATGCCGATGATTAACGAAGCTATTTATTCTGTAATGGAAGGTGTCGCTACTGCTGAATCGGTTGATACAGTGATGAAACTTGGTGCTGCCCATCCTATGGGACCTTTGCAGCTTGCAGATTTTATCGGGTTGGATGTTTGTTTAGCAATTATGGAAGTTATGCACAGCGGTATAGGCGATCCCAAGTACAGACCATGCCCTCTGCTTAAAAAAATGGTGGCATCGGGAAATTTGGGTAGAAAAACCGGTAAAGGTTTTTACGATTATACACAAACTAAATGAGCCATAAAATATTAAATAGCGATTCAATTGAGATGTTATCAAATTCTCATTTGGATGAGAAAATTGATTTAACTTTTCTTGACCCTCAGTTCAATCAAAATAAGGATTACAATTATTTTGATGACAATTTACCTGATGAAGAATATTGGCAATTGATGTTAAAGACGTGTCGTGGTATTTATGATGCAACTTCTCAAGGTGGTGCTATATATTTTATGCAGAGAGAAAAAAACACTGAACAAGTATTAAAATGCTTACGAGAATCTGGGTGGATTTTTCAGAATTTGATTATTTGGAAAAAGAAAACATCGGCAGTGCCAAGTAATTACAAATATGGAAAGCAGTATCAAATTATTGCTTTTGGTACTAAAGGAAGTTCTCCGAGAGTTTTTAACAAACTTCGCATTTCTCCGCTTCTTCCTGTGAATTACAAATTTGAACGTGAAAATGGTATTTATGTTACTGATGTGTGGGATGATATACGGGAATTAACATCAGGGTATTATGCCGGTGATGAAGCTGTACGGACGAATGAAGGAGGACGTTTCCATAAACAGCAATCTCCTATTTCACTTCTTCTTCGGATTCTTCTTTCATCAACAGGAATCGGTGATACGGTTTTTGATCCATTCGCTGGTATAGGAACAACATTAGTGGTTGCTGAACAATTATCCAGAAATTCTATTGGTATTGAAATAGACCCGGCGAATGTCGATTGTATCAATCAGAGGTTAACATTCATCCGAGAGGCAGATTCGATTGCAAAATATTATAAGGATTATTTATACACAGAAAATCTTAAAGATATTTGGAACCCATCCATCGTTGAAACCCGAAGGAAAATAAAACATCCACACATAATCTTAATCTAATAACTTAAAATAAATAGGTTACATCATGAATTTCGATTTTACAGAAACACAATTAATGATTAAAGACATGGCGAAGAAATTCGCTGAAGATGTTCTCGCTCCGTCTGCTGCCGAGCGAGATGAAAAAGAAGTATTTCCTTATGAAGCAGTAAAACAAATGGGAGAACTGGGATTGTTAGGGATGATGGTCCCGGAGCAATACAACGGTGCCGGACTTGATACAATCAGTTATGTTTTGGCGATGGAAGAAATCTCTAAAGTCGATGCTTCTGCTGGTGTAATAATGTCGGTGAATAATTCGCTGGTTTGTTACGGTATAGCTGAATGGGGAAATGATTTCCACAAAGATAAGTATTTAAAAGAATTGGCAACCGGAAAAAAATTAGGTGCCTTCGCTCTCTCAGAACCTGAAGCCGGAAGCGATGCTTCAAATCAAAAAACAACGGCAATTCGGGATGGCGATTTTTATATCCTGAACGGTACAAAAAATTTTATTACTAATGGAGCAAATGCCGATGCAGTTTTAGTTATGGCAACAACCGATAAAACAAAGGGTGTTCACGGCATAAGTGCATTTATTGTAGATAAAGGTATTCCGGGTTTTGAAGTAGCCAAAAAGGAGAGGAAATTAGGTATTCGAAGTTCGGATACTGTTTCGTTGTCTTTCACCGATTGCAAAATTCCCGTTGAAAATCGTATCGGCGACGAGGGTTTTGGTTTTAAATTTGCGATGAAAACACTTGACGGCGGTCGCATTGGAATTGCTTCACAGGCGTTGGGTATCGCACAAGCGTCTCTTGAAGCCGCTCTCAAGTATTCGAAGGAACGGAAAGCGTTTGGGCAGTATATTTCTGAATTTCAGGGGATACAATTCAAGCTTGCCGATATGGCTACAAAAATCGAAGCAGCACGGCTTTTAACATTAAAATCAGCAGCTCTCAAGGATGCAAACAAACCGTATGGCTCTGCATCGGCAATGGCGAAGTTGTACGCTTCAAAAGTATCCGTAGATGCTGCACTTGAGGCAATCCAAATCCATGGCGGATATGGATATGTGAAAGATTATCCTGTCGAACGTTATTTGCGCGATGCCAAAATAACTGAAATTTATGAAGGAACATCAGAAGTTCAACGCATCGTGATAGCAAGAAGCCTGCTCAAGGATTAAATATGAAATTCAGTTACCTGATACTATCTTTGCTTATTATTAGTTTAACGCTTTCTTCGAGTTGTAGGAAGAAAGAAATGAACACGCAGCAAAACCCTTTGCAAAGTTTAATATTTAATGTTGATGAATCAATTATCGGTGAAAAAATAACTAATAAAGAACATAATATTTCATATCGTATTCCAAAAAATTGGAAGAATATTTCTCATTCTGATATCGAAGGAAAACTAAACATTATTTTAAAATCTCCAAACCTGAATGAGAAAAGTAATATTATTTTATTAGAAGCATTCAACGACAGCGATCGCATAAGTTATTTGATACTATCAGAGATCGAAGAAATTGATTTTGGAACTGAAAATTTTAAATATAAATTTGAGAATGCTCTAAAAAATTCGACCACTAATGGTAATACAATAAAATCAACAGAGTTTTTATTTTTACCGTTACATATATATCAATTCCAAATTGTACACGATCAATTGGTATTTGTAAAAATGATTTTGGGTAAATACAAGTCAACTTCAAAAGTTTATCAGATCGATTTCCTAACAAATGTTGAAAAATACCCATCGATGGCTCGGGTTTTAGAGTCGTTTGTGGGTTCGTTACAATTAACCAATCACAACTAATAAATTATAGGAGCATTTATGTTAAAAAAAATAATTTGTTTAATTCTCGTCGTAGCCGTTATCTTCCCGGGATGTTATAGTATCTCCCATACTGTTGGCGATGGGCACAAAGGTAGCAGTGTAGAAACTGCTCGGCAGTGGTATGCTTTGTGGGGATTAGTCCCTCTCAACAAAGTGGATTCAAAAGAAATGGCTAAAGGCACCACCGATTATACTATTAAAACTGAAATTACAGCGTTGGATTTTGTGATTTCGATATTTACAGGTTGGGTTACTATTTATCCGATGAGTGTTGAGGTAAAGAAATAGTCAGCAACAACGGATACTTTTTTTCCCGAGCCGTAGATTTATTTCTTTTTTTTGGGGGATGATTTACGGCTTTTTTATTCAAAATTAAAGGATTTAACCGTTCATTTAAAGAATAACATAAGAAACACTTGACTATTCCCTTATATTTTGTTATAATACGGCTGCCTGATTTTATAGGCAATAATTAACAAATTTAAAAATAACAATCGAGGGTTTTATGAAAAAATTATTAACATTATTAGCTGTAGTAGCAATCTTTACGAACTTTGCTTTTGCAGGTGGCGATGCTTTAACCTCAGCAGGCGATAAAGCATTATTATTCCAATTTAATGGACTTGCTAATTTGGGCACAGGGTCATTTATGTCTTCGCCAAATGTATCGGTTGGTGTGTTGGATATTCCTCAATTTAATGCCATCGGTGTAAAATATTATTTTTCAGATGGTTTTGCCGGACGCGCAGCTTTGTTACTCGGGTACAATTCAGAAACTGAAAAAGCGGGTACTGGCGGTTTTACTGATCGAAAAGAGAGTAGCATGGGACTTGGTCTCGAATTCGGTATCCAATCAAATATAATTAAAAGTGGTTCGTTCGTTGGTTTCATTGGAGCGACTGCTGGTTTTGCTATGGTCAGTGGCACTTTAGAGCCAACAACTGTATCACCGCCCCCAACCGGAGTAGTTACAAAATATGATGCAAGTGCAACTATGTTCGGTTTAGGTGGTATTGCCGGCTTCGAATATTTTATTTACGATAGAATTAGTTTAGCAGCCGAATACCAATTTGGATTAGTATTAGGAGGCGGAACTTATGAAGTTACACGTCAAGCTCAACCTACAACGACATTCGATTTACCTTCTATGATGTCTTTGGGTTTCAACACCGTTTCTTTTAAACTTGCCGCATATTTATAATTTTTCTATTCTTTTAAATTTCAATTTATTGGCGTCTTAAAAACAATTTAAGACGCCTTTTTTTTTATTTGAAATCAGCACTTTTTTTCTTACATTAAAACGATGAAAAAACAGAGTATTACAATTAATTTACCTGAATTCGATGAGTATATTGGTGGTTTGCACCAGGATGATTCTATCTTATTTATTGCTTCCTCAGAGTCCGACACCAAACCTGTGATTATTAAATTGGTTGAAGATTTTATTAAAAATGGCTATCGTATAATACACATTCATCATCTTAAGAAATATTTTGAATTCGATACATCAAAAATTAAGGTTCACTCGTTCGATTTATCAGAGTATCCGATAGACAAGATTAATACTTCTTTTGGGCGTTTCATCTCAAAAATCAACGGAAAATGCTGTTTGTTTTTAGATTCTTTTTCAGGCTTAAAGAAAAATGAAAAGGATATTATTTTTCTTTATAATTCGTTCATTCAAACAGCAAAGAAGAAAAATATCCCGCTCCTCGCAACGTTAGATAGATCAAATTTATCACTTGAATCCATTGCAAAAATTAAAGATATCGCTTCAGTAGTTCTGGATGTTTACAAACATCAGAATGAATTGTATTTCAATCTTATAAACAGCAAAGATAGATATCTTCCATTGAGGATGAGTCCTTTAAAATTTGATTTAAAATCCCATATCTCTGTTAAACCGGTGGATAAATTTGCCCCTTCCACTCTAACACCCAAAGATATATTTCAAAACTCATTTCGGAATGCTTCCGAGCCGATGATGGTGTTCGAATGGGAAGGTAACTTCAGAGAAATAAATTCAAAGTTAATTGAATTGTTAGGATATTCTTCTGATGAATTGAAAACTATGAACCTGTTTGGTTTACTTACACCAGGTTATAAATATACTGCACTAAAATTTTATAAGAGTTTAAAGAATAGAAAAATACAATCTTTAAATACTATTATTCGAAAAAAGAGTGGCAAGTTATTGCCGGTTGAAATTACCGTTTCCAATTTACGCGAGGGTTATTTCCTGACGGTCGTTCGAGATCGCTCTCAACTAATTGCGCTCGAAAATGAATTGAGATATGATAACTTGAAATATCAACGGATATTGGAGGGGGCAAGTTTAGCAGTAGCAGTTTTCGAGAAAGAAAATTGTGTTTACATTAATTCTCAATTCAAAAAAATGTTTGGAAATGAGAGTAACGAGTTTTGGAATAATGCAAAAATAAAAGATATATTTTCCCCGAGTAATTTAAAAACAGCCCGGCAGTTAATTAAAAAAGCTGAAGCAACAAATACTTCGTTTGTTTCGGAATTCAAATTAACCAAACCCGATAATAAGATTTTCGACTGCGAGGTTACCTTTTCCCCAATCCAAATTGATAATAAAAAATTACTTCAAATCAATTTATTCGATATTACCATACATCAAAATATAGTTGAGGAACTTCAGGTATCGGAACAAAATTTTAAGAACTTATTTGAATTATCTCCCATCGCTTTAACCGTAACACGCGATAATATTTTCCAGTTATGCAATCAATCGTTTTTGAATTTATTCTCATTTAATACTCTTGAACAAGTAATTGGAAAAGAAAAAACACTCATCGGTATAAAGGTAGAAACTCCTGAGACAAAACAGAAGAAGGGAAAAGCGAAATCTAAAATCCACTCTTTAACTTTCAATGCGAAGAAAGCCGATAGCAGTGTTTTTAATGCCGAACTGGTTAGCTCAACAATAACTTATAACGGCGAAAACGCATCTTTGGAATTTTATGAGGACATTACACAACGTATAACTGTGAGCAATGATTTAAAGCTCAGAACCCGTGAATTCAAATTACTCGATAGTATTATTGATGAAGTTCACACCACTTTCGACATTGAGATTATTGCGGAGAAAAGTTTAAAAACTGTGTTGGAAAATCTCAGTTGGAACATCGCCGGATTTTATATTAAAGATGAGAAAAACGATTTCACACTAAGCAGTCATAAAGGGATGTCGGAAAATTTAATTGCTTCAGTTAGTAGGTTGAATTCGGACGAAGGGATTGGTGGCTTTGTAAGTAAAACTCAGGAGCCAAATGTAATTCCGATGGATTCGTATCCGAGTTATTTACCTCACAGTTCAACATTTTTAAAAGAAAAAATATCCACTGTTTGTTTTATTCCGTTAATCTCTGACAATGGAGTTAATGGCTTTATTTTGCTAGCCTCATTGAAACCGCTTGAGCTTGATACATATTCCCTTAATCTTCTCCGCTCTATCGGTCGGCACATTGGCTCTGGTGTTGCAAATGCTAATAGTTATAAAAACTTGATGCAGATAAAAGATTCCTATGAAAATTTAATCGGTTCGATATCCGATGTGCTATATTTCGGGAAAGTCGATGAAATGTTCCGTTTCATAAGTCCTAATATAGAAAATTTTATCGGTTACAAACCTAAAGATTATAGTCGCAATAAAACATTGTGGTTAAGTACGATTCATCCGGACGATAAAAAAATAATATTACAGAGAAATGCGAACCTTAATGATTACAAAGATACAGTCGGTATCGAATACAGAGTTTTGCCAAAAGGTAAAGCCGAATATGTTTGGGTGCACGATTCAATAACAATTTCCAGAAATGATGCAGGTGAAACCGAAAGTGTTTACGGAATATTAAGTAATATCAACGAGAGGAAAAATTTAGAAGATACATTACGTAAGACTGAACAATTTAAATCAGGAATTTTATCAGGGATACGCGAAGGTGTAGTAGTTCTCGATAGCAATTTTAATTTTATCGAGTGGAACGAAGCGATGGCAAATATTACAGGTTTAACCCGAATTGATATACTCGGAAAAAACATAAACGAGTTGTCATCGAATTATTTCGGATATGATATTGAAAAATATCTGAAATTGGCGATTGAAGGTCAAGTGGTTAGTTCAGATGATATTCCTTACAAAATTACTGAAACACAAAAGGAAGGTTATCTGTGGGGAAGGTACGCTCCATTAGAATCCAATGATGGAAACATCGTCGGCGTAGTTGCGATTATAACAGATATTACAAGAAGAAAAAAATTAGAAGAGGATATCAAAAATTCCGAACAGCTTTTACGTAACGTTATCGATACGATGGGCGATTTGTTCGTCCTGACTGATTTGCGAGGACGGGTGCTTCAGGTAAACAAAGAATTTACCAAAGCGCTTGGTTTTACAAAATCGGAAGCTGCCGGAAAAGAATTCCCTTACCCCTGGCTGCTTGAAGAAGAAATGAACCGGTTCGTGATTTGGATTTCGAGTTTAAGGTCGAAGAATTATCTCCACGATTTTGATATGACCTGGCAAACAAAGGATGGTGAAAAAATTCCGGTAAGTTTGAATACAACACTGCTTCGTAATGCCTACGGTGAACCGATAGCGATGCTGAATCTTGCACGCAACATATCCGAACGTTACAGGATGGCATTAGAGTTAGCCGATCGCAATAAACTGATAGAAGCGATTAATCAAATAATCCAAACTGCTAACCAAACTATGGATTATGAAAAGATATTTCAGGTTTTTGCAAACAAAGTTTATGAAATAATTCCGTACGACCGTATCGAAACCTGTTTACTGAACGACAATCAGGTAATTACTTTAGGCGAAATTGTAAAACCGGCTGATGCATTCAGTTCCGGTTCTATCAAGGATTTGAATAGCAGCATTTCAAAAATTGCCTTGTATATCAAAAAGCCCATCGTATCATTCGATGTGAATGTTGATGAGAGATTCATCATACATAATGTTGTTGAAACGGAATACAATTCTTTAATATCTGCTCCATTTTTGTCTAAGGGTGAAATTCTCGGAACAATCAATCTTTATTCACAGGAAGCAAATGCATTCAGTGAGAATGTGCTCGATAAAATTAAACCATTTGTCGAACAGATCGGAGCGATTATTGACCGCATTTTATTATTCCGTAAAGTTAGCGACGATGCGGCATACATACACAGTCTCCTAAACTCCATCGATAAAGTTATTTTCACAGTCGATACCGATTTACGAATCAAAGAGGTCAACAAAGCATGGTTCGACTTCATCACCAAAGTCCGTGGCGAATCGAAGAAGTCTTATTCCGGCGCATTTTTGCTTGATGAAATTCCTGATAATATTTTTACTGACGAATACGTTCAGCTATCAAAAAATATTCTTGATGGTTCCTTAAAATATGTCAACAAGGAATTCGAATTCAAAACTGATTCCGAGCGTTATAATTACTATCTTACTATTCATCCGATGATTATCGGTGGAAGAATTACTGGAGCTGTTTTTACACAGACAGATATTACTGATCTGAAACGAACTGAAGAGGAACTTAAAAAACGTAATGAACAACTGCTTGACTTGAATGTAATTTCCACTAACATTTCATCCTCTTTCAATCTTGAAACAATTTTCAATACAGCTTTACCTCATATCATACGTTTTAACAAAGCTGATTATATTTTATTATTTCTTGCCGATGTGCAGAATAATTTTTTAACTCTTAGAAAACAAATTGGGTTACCTGAATCTTTCAACAATCTACCGTTGAAAATCGAAGGATTGCCATTTGGAGAGATAGGGAATCGGACACACTTGTTTATTAATAACGATGTTAAATATGATTCGCGAGTATCTGAAGTAATTAAAAATTATCTAAAAGATATTCAAGTTTCTGCCCTTGCAGAAATATCCTTGAAATCAGGAGACAAAACGGTCGGTATTATACAGATGTTCTTCAAAGAATCATACGAATTTACAACACAGGAAACACAACTGCTTTTTTTAATCGGTAACCAACTCGGAACCTCAATCGAGAATGCGTTATTATACTCTGAATTGCAATCACAATTAGAGAGACTGAATATTTTATACGAATTAAGCCAGCACTTGACCGCTACTTTGGACATTGATCAAGTCTTAAATAATGTTTACGAACAACTCGCAAAGATAATTGATTTTGAAGAATTCTTTATTAATTTAATTGATGAATCAAGGATGGCTCAGTCAACTGTAATGCATATTGCGACTGTTGCCGGTGATAAAATTTACCTACCTAAAATAAATCAACAGATGAGCATTAAAGTTGGCTCTCCAGTTTGGAAAGTTATTACTGATAAGCAATCATTATCGGAAATTAATGAAATGGGCGAAATACTGACTTACATTCCTATGGTTTCTAAAAATAATGTTACAGGGTTACTCTCGTTGAAATCGAAAACACATACTTATTCTGATACCGAGCTTCGTTTGTTAGAAAATGTTTGCAGTTTAACAGCAATGGCTATCGAGAAATCCAAATTATACGATGAAACCGTTCAGAAATCATTAGAAATCCAACGGCGAAACCGGGAACTCGATGACTTTACCTATGTCGTTTCGCACGATTTGAAAGAGCCACTTATCAGTATCGAAGGATACAGTCAAATTTTAAATGAAGAATATTCGTCTATCCTGCAAGGGGATCCGGCTGAGTTTTTACACTCGATAGTTCAGGCATCTTCAAGAATGAAAAATTTAATTGATGACCTGTTAATGCTTTCGAGAATCGGACGTGTATCAGAATCGTTTAAAGAAGTTAAACTTGCAAGCGTTATCGATGATGTGGAAATTGATTTGTTGTATGCGATTCAATCAAAAGGAGTAAAGTTAATAAAACCGGACTTCCTGCCCGAAGTGTTTGGCAATGCGACACAGCTAAAAATCGTTTTTAGAAATCTGTTATCGAACGCAATCAAATTTCTGAATACAGATTTACCTGAAGTAGAAATTGGTTGCAGCGATTACACTGATGATAAATATCTTTGCTTTGTTAAAGATAATGGAATAGGAATCGAAGAAAAGTATTTTGAAAAAATATTTGTAATATTTCAGCGGCTGCATAGTAAAGAAGAATACGAAGGTACCGGCGCCGGATTAGCTATCGTAAAAAAAATTATCGAAATGCACAGATGTAAGATATGGGTAGAGTCAAAAATTGGTAAAGGTACCACCTTCTATTTTACACTGCCAAAAGTTCTTAACCAATAAGAAATGAGAAGCCTATATGCAAGAAAATAAAATTGTTATATTGCTCGTTGAAGATAACAAAGATTTTGCGAGATTGGTAGAGATTTATTTAAAAAAATTTGAAAAAGATAAATTCATAATAATTTGGCGTGAAAACGGCACGGCGGCTTTGCAAGAAGCAGAGAGCAACAAAGAGATCGACATTGTGTTGATGGATTATTTCTTACCGGGAATGAACGGACTGGAAATCACTAAAGCGATGCAAGAAAAGCATATTAATTTACCGATAATATTTCTGACGGTAAATAAAGATTTTGAATTGGCTCTCGAAGTACTACGCTACAAGGTCGATGATTATTTGGTCAAAGAGGAAATTACTTCGCCAGTGCTTCCTAAAACAATCATCGAAATTTTAGAAAAACAAAAATTAAAAAACCAATTGATGGATTTGGAAGTAAAACAAAAACGTGTCGAAGTATTGCAGAATATTGTAGCTCAGGTGTTGAAAAACATTTCTGAACCGCTGCAAACCATTAGCGAACAAGTGCAACAACTCAATTCTATTAACGATAATGAGGAGGTAAAACCCTATTTGAAAATTATAAACGATAACTTTCAGAGGGTTATTACTAAATTCGAAAAGATAAAAAATTTGAAGCAGGACAAAACTATTACTTACATCAAAGGGATAAAAATGATAGATTTAACAGAATAACGTAAATTGTAATTAGATTCATATTTTTGTAAATTAGAAGCCAGAAATGCAAAATATTTTGAGAAATATTAACTGTGTAATAGTAAATATCGTATTCCTCTCTTCGATTAGTTTCTCTCAAATTATTGTAGAAAATACTCAGAAATCAAATTATGAGATATTTCAAATGTTATCTTCAAACCTTGCGGATTCCTTGATATATCAAAACGGGCTAAAACAGGGAGATTCGATAACATTTGGGATGATTTCAACACCTAACGATTGGTTTGTTGAACACCAGATAATAAGAACATTGCAAGATAATAATATTATTGATGTGCCGCTTCTCGCTTCCGGTACAGGTTCACAAATGCAAATCGAGTGTGCAGTATCAAGGTTATTTGTAAATTATTCAGATATTTATAGAGATGGTTTTTTAGGAAACAAGAAAGTATCCCGCTCAATCGGAATAGAATTATCGGGTAAGATTTTTGTCCAAAATAATAAGAAAGTTATACAACCAATTTAT
>JAUXOG010000045.1 GCA_030682385.1 Bacteroidota bacterium | reverse complement strand
GTTCCTGCACGGCAGTAGAACCGGCTTCGCGAATATGATACCCGCTTACTGAAATCGGATTCCACTGCGGCACTTCACGATTGAGATACTCGAACATATCTACGATCAACCGCATTGAGGGTTCAGGCGGATAAATCCATTCTTTTTGTGCAATGTATTCTTTTAAAATGTCGGCTTGAATTGTTCCGCGTAAATCTTTGAAACGTGCACCCTGCTTTTGAGCGACTGCTAAATAAAATGCCATCAGCATCGGTGCGGGTGCATTGATAGTCATTGATGTAGATATTTTGTCAAGCGGAATTCCTTTGAACAAAATTTCCATATCGGCAAGCGAAGAAACTGCAACGCCGCAAATTCCGACTTCCCCGCGTGCAAGCGTGTCATCGGCATCGCGCCCCATCAAAGTTGGTAAATCGAAAGCGACGGAAAGTCCTGTTTGACCATGTTGCAACAAGTAATGATAACGGGCGTTAGAATCTTCGGGAGTTCCAAAGCCGGCAAACTGCCGCATCGTCCATAATCTTCCGCGATACATTGTCGGATGAATCCCGCGCGTGTAAGGATACTCGCCCGGGAAACCGATATCGGAAAGAAAGTTTATATTTTCGATATCTTCAGGTGTATAAAGCGGCTCTATGTGCTCGCCTGAAACTGTCGTGAATTTTACCGGTCGCTGCATTTCGGTTTGGGCAGTTTTTTTCTTCCACTCTGATTTTGCTTTGTGTATATCGCCGTGCTGGTCTGACATAATTGTATTCCTAATTAATAAGATTCCATAAAACTTGAATTAAGATAAGAAGATAAAGGGAGATTTTCAAAAACTTTGACTGCGTCAACAAATATAGCTTTAGGACTCCGTTAGGAGTCGAATGTTTATAGATATAATTACGAATATGATTCCGACTCCGTAGGAGTCGAATGTTCTCTTTGATCATACCGCTCCGCCAAAAAGACGGCGGACAAGTCCGCTGGAGCGGAAATAAATATTCTGGATACCTTGCTACAGACATTTGACCACTCTGTGGTCAACCTGTAAAATAAAAACGACTTCGTATTTCTGCCCGCCTCCTTATTAATCAGACTATGCGGTCTCTTTTGTAAGCAGGCGATTTTACTCACTATCCAATACTGACGCTAAACAAAAAAAACAACGTAAACATTGTTGAATAAAAAATCAGACCGATTCATCGGTGTTTTTTCGATTAGCATTACCATTGAATAGTGAGGGGTGAGAACATAAGTTCAGAAACAAATTCGGGCGTTGAGTCCCGCCGTTGGCGGGATAAACCGTGTCGAAACGCCCTTACCCGTGAACGAAAAACATGAAAAGTATGTCGACGAGCCTCGTCGACCCACAATATAACAGAAGAGGAAAAAACATTAGCCACTCCTGCCAAACCTCTTAGCCAATTCGCTCAACGAAATATTACTAACGGAGTCGCCTTCTACTGCGAGGACTCTTCGGATTTAGATTGAACCTTTAGCGGTGTTACATCGCGATAACTTCTATTTGAGATTTTTTCTTCCGCGCATCTTCTACAATCTTTTCTAATCCATCGGCAGTTTTGTTATCAATCCATTCTTCTCCACATTGGGTACAAATTTTTGCTTTAACATTTCTTACAACAATGATGCTTGTCTCTATATCGACACTATAAGTTGTGGTTCCAGTTTTTTTATAGCCACCGCATAATGGGCATAATTTGCTATTTTTAATCATTTCTTTTTCTCTTTCGGAAATCGTTTTCAAAAATATTTAAAGATGGTTTATAAGCAGTAATGATGTAAACATAATTACTTTTTTCATCAAATGCTGCTACGGCATGAATTGGTGTCGATTTGACAAAACCTAGGAATAAAGCACTTGGATATGGTTTATCATCAATATATTCTTCAATTATTGTCCCAGCTAATAGAACGTCGAGAATATCTTTTTGTTTTATCCCACGTTCTGCAAGTCTTTGTAAAACATGCTTTCTCCATTCAATGTTACCGTGGTTTAGTGCTTTTCTCAATTTTTCAAGATTCATATTAAATATCGAACATTTCATTCAGGGTTCCAAACTCAATCTTAATATAAAATGGAATTAGCGAAATATCAAGCCTGAATTTAATTTGTTTACATTCTTCCAAACCTCTTAGCTAATTCGCTCAATGTTAGCTTTATAACAACCGGTCTTCCGTGCGGACATACATAGGGCACTTGAGTTGCAAACAACTGCTCAATCAGCGAACGCATTTCAGCTTGATTCATCGCATCGCCAAACTTGATAGCCGCTTTGCACGCAAACGATTTTGCTAAATTATCGCGCGGTTCCAATTTTTGTTGATGCTCGTTCTCCTTGTAAAGGTCAACAATTTCCTGCAGTATCAAACTTTCCTGCCCCGGTTTTACATCTAAAGGAACACCTTCCATCATCACAGTGTTTTTTCCAAACACCTTCAATTGAAAACCTAATTTTTCTAAATGAGGAATTAATTCATTTACAATCGCAAAATCGCCTGCCGATAATTCTATTGTGTGCGGAAAGAGAAGCTGCTGCGAACGGTTATGCGTTTCGCTGAAACTTGAAACTGCTTTCTCATACAAAATTCTCTCGTGTGCAGCGTGTTGGTCAACAATCATTACACCTTCCTCAACAGGAATTATGATGTACCGATTATGAACTTGAAAATAAATTTGAGGTATTGAGAATTGTGAAATTTGTTCGACTGGTTTTTCATAATCAGTTTTTGTTTCATAGTTTTGAATATCACCTCGTGCAGAAAATATCGGTGCAAAGCTATCAGCCGTCTGTCTCTGAAACTGGAATGAACTATTCGGATGAGGTAAAAATTCAGGAAATCTGCCGTTATCTGCACTTTCGGGATGAAATTGAATTGAAGGGATAAGATTATTTGCAGAAAGAGTATTTCGGACTGCGGAATTTATGAGATGATAAACACTCCGCTCTTCCTTAAATTTTACTTCCATCTTCGATGGGTGAACGTTAACATCCACTTTATTCGGATTGATATTTATGAACAAAACAAAAAACGGAAAGCTCCCCTTTTCGATGAGATGTTCGTATGCCTGGAAAACTGCGTGGTTCAAACTTCGGCTTACGATGTAGCGATCATTCAGAAAAAGAAATTGCTCGACACGGGTTTTTTTTGCAAAATCGGGTTTGGTGATAAATCCCGTAACATTCAACTCTGAATAATAGGGAGACTCGGTGTTACTTTTCACAGGAATAATAGCATCGTGAACTTTATTGCCGAAGATTTCCCGAATTCGTTCTTCAATTTTGTTTGATTGAAGATTGAACACAGTCTCGTCCCCGCTGATGAATTTAAATTGTATATCCGGATGCGACAGCGCGATTCGAACTACAACATCGAAGATGTGTTTAAATTCGACGCTGTTGTTTTTTAAAAATTCCCTCCGGGCGGGCGTATTAAAAAAAAGATTTCTTACAGTTACTGATGTCCCCCGTTCCATTGCTTCTTTCGAAACCTCTTTTATTTCTATACCTTCAATTCGGATTTTTGTAGCAACGTCGTCGTTATCAGTTCTGGTAAGCAATTCAACTTGCGACATCGCTGCTATCGAAGCTAATGCTTCACCGCGAAAGCCAAGCGTGCGGATGTTTTCTAAATCTTCAAGTGTTGAAATCTTGCTGGTCGAGTGTCTGTAAAAAGCCACCGATGCATCTGCTTCACTCATTCCGCAACCGTTATCAATAATTTGAATTAAGCTTTTACCACCTTCTTTTATTATAACAGTGATTTTAGCAGCGCCGGCATCAATCGAGTTTTCGAGAAGTTCTTTAACAACAGATGCAGGGCGTTGAACGACCTCGCCTGCTGCAATTTTGCTTGCAAGTTTTTCAGATAATATGTTAATTTTGTTTGGCATTCTTCATATATCTTCATTTTTCTCAAACAACGCATTCACGAAAGCATTTTTATCGAAGGGCTGCAAATCTTCAATCGTTTCGCCAACCCCAATAAATTTTACAGGGATGTTCAGCTCTTGACTGACCGCTATTACAACTCCGCCTTTCGCTGTTCCATCTAATTTTGTTAATACAAGTCCTGTAATACCAACGGCGGAAGTAAATTGTTTTGCCTGTTGAATAGCATTCTGTCCGGTTGTCGCATCCAAAACAAGATAAATTTCATGAGGAGCTTCGGGCATTAATTTTTGTAACACTCGTTTAATCTTCTTCAATTCTTCCATCAAGTTGATTTTAGTATGAAGACGACCCGCAGTATCGATGATCATAACATCAACGTTGTTAGCGATTCCAGACTTTAGCGAATCGTAAGCAACTGCAGCCGGATCGGCTCCATGAGCTTGTTGGATAATATCAACACCGGCACGTTTCGCCCAAATTTCAAGCTGCTCGTTTGCCGCCGCGCGGAATGTATCAGCCGCTGCTATTAAAACTTTTTTACCCGCCGTTTTGTAGTTGTAAGCTAACTTCCCGATTGTTGTGGTTTTGCCTACACCGTTTACTCCCACAATCATAATAACATGCGGTTTTTGAGTGTGTGAAATAACGAATGGCGCCTCATCGCTTCCATTCCCGTTCAAAAGCATTTTTTGAATTTCTTCACGCAGCAATCTATCTAATTCAGTTGAATTTTCGTACCGTTCCTGTTTCACTCGCACTTTTATGTTCTCAATAATTTGATGTGTTGTGGAAACACCCACATCACCTAAAATCAAAATCTCTTCTAAATTATTTAACAGTTCATCATCAATTTTACTTTTGCTCGTTATGAGTTTCTGAACTTTTGCTATTATATTTTCACGTGTTTTGGTGAGACCTTCTTTGAGGCGACTGAATTTGAACTTATCAAAAAATCCCATTACAAAAATTAAACCTTTCTATAGATGATATTTAAAAAATTAATGAAATATAAAGCAAAAGAGACAATCAAAAATACCAAACTTAAATAAAGAAAAACTTCACTAAGTGTTTTAAGTTCGTCGAAGCGCAGAATACAGAGAAGCAGATAAACTGAGATTATACCAACGGTAATTTTGCCTAGAAGATTTGATTGAGGAATAATATTTTTTACCTTTTTCATATACAAACCACCGGCGAGTATCATTAAGTCTCTTGAAATAAAAGCAACCATCAACCACAAAGGAACAGCCCCTTGAATAACCATAATCACAGCAATAATGCCTATTGCAATTTTATCAGCTAATGGATCTAATATTTTTCCTAAATCGCTGACCTGATTATACTTGCGCGCAAAGTAACCATCGAACCAATCACTCGCTATGGCAACTGCGACTAATGTTAAAGCGAAATACTTGGATGTGCTTTCGCCGTTTAACAACAAGATTGCTATCGGTATTACAAGTAGTAATCGTAAAATACTCAAAGTATTCGATATGTTAAAATTTTTGTTCATTTGAATATCAATAATCCAATTCCTCCTTGTCAAAATTTTTATCAATCTCAACAGGATAATCGCCGCTGAAACAAGCTGTGCAATACCATTCACCGTTTTCTTTCGGAACTGATTTTAACAATCCATCGAGCGAAAGGTAACCCAAACTATCGACACCTAATTCTTGCCGAATCTTTTCGAGATCACCATCGCATTGGTTTGCGATCAACTCATTCGGTTCGGGAAAATCCATACCGTAGTAACAAGGGAAACGGATTGGCGGGGCTGTAACTCGGAAGTGAACTTGTTTGGGCTCGGCTTCACGAATAAGTTTCACTAATTGCTTGGAGGTTGTTCCTCGCACAATCGAATCGTCAACCACAACTACGACTTTATCTTTTAAAACACCTTTTACTTTATTGAATTTTGTTTTTACTTTTAATTCCCGGACGTCCTGTTCCGGTTGTATAAATGTTCTCCCGACATAATGACTGCGTATTAAACCAATCTCGTATTTAGTTAGATTACCCATTTTATTGCTGCGGCTTACAAATCCAAGTGTCGCGGTGTTACTCGAATCGGGAACATTTATGACAACGATTCGTTCATCGGGATTTGAAACGGTTACTGGATGTTCTTCTGCTAAAATTTTTCCGAGACGGCGACGGATTCTATCAACACTTTCGCCAAACACATAACTATCGGGACGCGAAAAATAAATATACTCGAAGATACAATAATGAGGTTTGGACGGTTTGTTTTTTAAATGAAATGCTTTGGGGGTGCCAGACTTTAATACTTCCTCATCGAACACGAGAATCTCGCCGGGCATAACTTCGCCGATGTATTTTGCGCCGATAATATCGAACGCACAGGTTTCCGATGCTACAACGAAAGCACCATCTAACTTTCCAACATTCAGCGGTCGCCAGCCATAAGGATCGCGGGCAGCTATCATTTTGCCATCCATTAAAATGACAAACGAGAATGCACCTTCGATTTGATTGAGTGCCTCCAATACTTGATTTATCTGATCCTTTTCGCGACTGCGAGCAATCAGATGTAAAACTATTTCAGTGTCGGAAGTAGTTTGAAATATTGTTCCTGAATCCTGCAACTCTTTTCTGATTTTTCGGAAGTTTGTAATGTTCCCGTTATGCGAGATTGCCAAATTTCCATCTCTGTAGTTTACCGTTAGAGGTTGGATATTCTGTTTGTTGTAAGCCGAACCCGCCGTTGAATAGCGATCATGTCCGATTGCAGAGTTACCACGCAGGACATTTTTGAGAAGAGATTCTTCTTTAAAAACATCGTTCACCAAACCAAAATCTTTGTGAACGTGGAACTGATTCTTACTAATTTTTTGATTGAACTCGGATGTAACAATGCCGCATCCCTCCTGACCTCGATGTTGAAGCGCCTGCAAGCCGTAGTAAGTCATTACAGCCGCTTGCGGATGACCAAAGATTCCAAAAATACCACAATGGTCAACTGGCTTATCTATATTTTTTTTGACGGTTAATTCCATTGATATTGCATTGTAAAGATAAGAATTTATGAGGAAAGATGCTTGTGCTTAGAAATTGCAAGTGCGACTTACTTTTCCCGACCCGAAGGGTTCTGGCAACGCCATTCCTTCGGAACTTCGGAAAGGGACAGAGACTGTGTAAGAATTCTAAAACCAAGCATGTCATTCTTCATCCGCCATCGGCGGATGAAGAATCTGAACTTAGAATGAGACTCTTCGCTAACGCTCAGAGTGACAAAAGACATTTTACACAGTCTCGACGGCTTCGCCGCAAGTGAGTCGCACATTCCAAGTTTATTTCAACAGTAAAAGTTTTTTAATCTGTAGGAACCTTTGTCCTGCCTGCCCCTTTGGGGAGCTTGTCGAAGGATCTCCTGCAACCAATGGTTCGGTTGAACTCACCACAAGTCGGTAAAAATAGACACCGCTTGCAAGTTTAGAACCATCAAACTGAATTTTGTAATTCCCCGCCTTTTTATTTTCATCCACAAGCGTTGCCACTTCTTGTCCAAGGAGGTTGTAAACCTTGAGAGTTACCCAATTGTCCCCGACAGCTGTCGGGGGCAACTGATAATTGATAACTGTCACCGGGTTAAACGGATTCGGATAATTTTGGGATAGTGAATATTGTTTTGGTAAAGCTTCTACGTCGTCCGTATTTACCGAAGTTACCACAGTAGTTACTGATACTGGGCGTACTTGTTCAACATTACCAACATTATCTTTTCCGAGGGCATAGAAGGAATAATTTGAACCGGGGTTTACAGAAACTACAAACGAATCGGCGTCGGTGGTGCCGATTTGAATATATGCTCCACCATTTTCAGATGCATATAATATTACCGATTGAACACCCGAACCATTAGCTCCATCAATCGAATTCCAGCGAACAGTTAGTTTTGGAGGATCGATCTGTGCTGGAAGTTCTAACATCTGTGTTACAGGGGCTAAAAAGTCTAACGTGTTTACTACTCCATTCGTTATAATAGGTTGATTGTAATCGAATACAATCATTGCTTTGTTTCGAAGTTCGGTTCCCGAGGAAAGTCCGCTCTTAGTCATAACACTAAAATCAACGTAGCCTTCACCTTCTGGTGGAATGACATTTGGAGGAAGTTCGATGTCTTCAATTTCCCAGCGTACAATATTTCCATCTATAGTTTTTATCCAATTATACTGAGGACCTTCGTGGCTTGTTGTACCAAACACAACCGATTGTGGATCGAATACATCGGAGAGCGTATCGACTATGATGATTCGCCATGCCGGTGCAGTAGCTGCTTTTAAGTTTTCAAAAAGTATTCTATAGTTCATCCGACTTGCTGAAGAGATGAAACCATTTTCACCAAATCCGGATGGCGCAACCTTTTCGTTGGGGTCCCACGACATTGTTTTCTGAAGCGACTTTGTATTCTTAGTTACATCGCCGGTAGGCGGTCTGTCTTTCCCTTCACAATCCTTTATTTTAAAATCGTCCTGTAAATATCGCTGCATACCATTAATTGTTTTTCCAGTAGCATCAAGAATGACAGTAGAGGGAAGGTTGATACCTTTTAGCTTTAATAATTCTTCGGCTGCATTTTTAGATATTTCTTTGGCAGGTTTTTCCCAGCCAAACCAATCCTGATTTGTTTTTCTGAATGACTCTTTAACAGCTTCCTTGAACGCCTCAGTTACAGTTTCACAAGGAGCTACCGGACGCCAGATTTCTTCAGTCATATTTAGAGTTGCATCCGTAACATAAGCAACAGCCAAACCTTTGGCAGCCCACCATAATCCTGCTGCTATTAATGGGATTGCTTTAGTTTCGTTCGGAGATGTGATTTCACCACTTTTTGAGACTACATCTGGATAAGCTTTAAATATTACATCAAAAGTCCTCTCTTCGCGTGGAGCCATACTCGAAATCCAGAGCAATGCTTGTTCTTTGTCGCCGCCAAAAGTTAAACTATCAATCGGTATATGCTGCGGTGCCACTCCAACAGGCATCGATGGTTCAATTTTGCTGATATGAACTAACCCCTGACTTTTTATTTCCATAATCATATCGCCGGTTGAAACATCGCTATTATTCACATAATGAATTGTGTAACGATTTGGAGGACCTACACGAATCTGGTCGCGTCCGATTAATGAAAGAATAACTGATGGACGTACTGATACAGGGTCGGGGTTGGATGAGAGTAAAATATCGCCAGCAATTGGTGCATCAGTAATAGTAACCCGGTTATTTACTGTGTCCCGAACTGTATTCAACGCAGTTGATATCTGCCGCCACGATGCGCCACTGTCAGAGGAGTGAAAAACTTGCAGAGTGCTTTCTGTGTTTGCACCAATCTCAGTCTCTCTATAACTCAAAGTAAGAGAAGAAATTGACGCTGAAGTTATGTAAGGTGTTGGTGTGAAACGCCACCAGCTTCTAACTCCGTTTGCAAATGTTTCCTGTACCTGATGCCCATACGATTCAACGGACAATGTATCGATTCCACTGCCTGATACAACCCTTGCAGATGCTGCAAAGAAATTGTAGTCTTGTGTAGTGGTTATTTTTCTCGATAGATTAATCTTTCCACGGTTTTCCAAAATCCCAGTAATTGCCCCGGGAAAAACCTGCAGCGAACCATTAGCATCAACAACACAACGACTTCCACTCACGACAGTGAGATTGGGTAAAATATTCTCACCAACGAGAATTACTTGTGATCCCGTTGACTTAAATGTACTCGTAGCGTTGGGAACTATAATCGTTCGGATACCGATGCCCGAAAGATTAATTGTACTTAATGCCATTATCCCATTATTCGTAACGTTTCTACTCACGTCAATTGTTAGAGTATATCCTGCAACATGATTTTGGATGATTCCATTGTTCACAAGATTTCCATCTACTGTAAGTGTCCACCAATTTGCTTCGTTCTGGAGAGTATCTACCACCGTTACCGTACCGACCATCGTTACACTCGTACCTATAAAGACTCTCTGTTTAATATTGATGTTTCCTTCATAAGTGATGTTCTTAATAACCGGATTACTTTTGCCAATAATATCTGCCGTATTAATGACTCGACCGT
>JAUXOG010000063.1 GCA_030682385.1 Bacteroidota bacterium | reverse complement strand
CTGTCGAGTAAGTCGGTATCAATAATTTTTTGCCGGTCGCTGTAATTTCTCAAACCATGAATTTTATCCCGAACTGCAGCAGCGCCTTCAAAATTCATAGCTTCAGCTTCGGCAAGCATTTGTTTTTCAAGATTAGATATTAAGCCGGATGTTTTCCCGCGTAATACCTGTGCAACTTCGTCAATCATTGCATTGTATTGCTGCCGAGTTACAAGTCCTTCGCAGGGTCCTTCGCATTTTTTAATGTGATAATCGAGGCATACACGTATTTTCTTTTTGCGGATAGTTTCGTCATTGATATGATAATTGCAGGAACGAACTTTGAACACATCGCGTATCATTTTTAAAGATGCGCGCATATTTTTCGCATCGGTAAACGGTCCGAAATATTTAGAACCATCGTGAATAATTCGGCGGGTAACAAAAACACGAGGGAATGGCTCGTTCGTTATAACAACATAGGGAAAACTTTTATCGTCCTTCAAAAAAATATTATAACGGGGTTTGATTTTTTTTATGAGAGTAGCTTCAAGAATTAATGCCTCGACTTCAGAATCGGTTACAATAATTTCTACATCGGCGGCTTTTGAAATCATTGTTTCGGTTTTGATATCTAAACTTCGCGATTTGTGAAAATACTGCCTAACCCTGCTGCGTAAGTTTTTAGCTTTACCCACATATAATATTTTGCCTTCATCGTTTTTAAACTGATATATCCCCGGTTTATTAGGCAGGTTTGAAAGTTTTTCTGGGAGGGAGATGAACTGTGGGACGATTTTTAAAATTAACTTGGGTTCTTCATCTATCATAAATATTGCTTCACCAAATTCTTTTTACTCTATAAAGGTCAAAGGCAGAATCGTGGCTGACAATTGTCATCTTTTCTGACAGTGCCTGTGCAATTATCATCCGGTCAAAAGGGTCTCTATGATGAAAAGATAACTTTGAAACTTTGGCTACATGGTCGTATGTTATAGGTAGAATTTCAAAGCCGTTTTTTTCAATAATATTTATAATATTTTCAAATGGTTGGTTGATTATTAATTTCCCCAAACTAATCTTGATAGCCATTTACAAACCAAATAAAACAGTGAGTATCTAATAGAATATTCATTTCATATATTCCTCAAAATCTTGTAGGGGTTCATCAAAATCAGGTGTCGTAATAAAATATTTTTCGTGACTACCGAATTTGGGCGTCTTTTTCTTTTTAGATTTTTTATTTTTATCTATTATAAAATCGATAAAATTAATAACCTCTTCTTGAAGTTTTGATGGCAAAGATGATAACTTAATGTAAAATAAAGGCATATTATTCATTATTTTTTTCCTTTTCAAATATACAGACAAATTATAAAGAATATTTTTAACATATTCAAATATTATTATTTTTGACTCAATTCAATTAAAACTCCGTTTGTAGATTTGGGATGGATAAAAGCAATTAACTTTCCACCGGCGCCGACTTTCGGTTTTTCATCTATCAAGCGGACTCCCTCCTGCTTCAGACGTGAAAGCTCTTTCTCAATATCATCAACTTCAAAAGAGAGATGGTGAATACCTTCTCCGCGTTTCTCAAGAAATTTTGAGATTGGAGATTCCGGTGATGTCGGCTCTAATAATTCGATGTGAACTCCCGATACATCTAAAAAAGCAAGGTTTACTTTTTGCTCTTCGACTGTTTCGAAGTGAACTTCTTCCTGATTAAAAAGTTTTTTAAAATTATCAACTGATTCTTTTAAATTATTTACAGCAATGCCGATATGCGAAATATTTGTGAACATTGATTTATCCATTGTTATTCTTTTTAAATATATAAAAAGAGATTGAGAGGAGCAAGAGAGATTTGAGATTTCTGAATGCGGATTTGGGAATTTTTGAAAAACATTTATCATTATAATTATCCATTTATCCATTGATTCAATAATCCCCTACACCACTATTATTTCACATCCACAAATTCCTATCGAGTGTTCGGTATTGAATTGCCTCGCTCATGTGTTCCGGTCGAATGTTTTCTGAACCTGCGAGGTCGGCAATTGTGCGGGAAACTTTTAATATTCTATCATAAGCACGCGCGGATAATCCTAATTTTGTAATCGCCATTTTTAAAAGCTCTTCACCGTCCGAATTGATTTGGCAAAACTCTCTTATATCTTTCGACTGCATATCGGAATTTGCGTACATACCTTTGCGTCCCGCAAAACGTTTCATTTGAATTTTACGTGCCTCAATAACACGACCCCGGACTTTCGCGGATGACTCGCCCGAAGTTTTGCTGGACAAGTCCTTATACTTAACTGCAGGAACTTCGATATGTAAATCAATTCTATCGAGCAGCGGACCGGATATTTTTGCCATATACTTTTGAATCTGCATTTGCGAGCAAGTGCATTCTTTCGCCGGGTCGGTGTAATAGCCGCACGGACATGGATTCATAGAACAAACGAGCATAAAATTAGCGGGAAACTCAAGCGACATCTTTGAGCGACTAACAGTTATCCTTCCATCTTCCAATGGCTGCCGTAGGACTTCCAATACATTACGCGCAAATTCAGGCAACTCATCGAGGAACAGCACGCCGTGATGGGCAAGCGATATTTCGCCCGGACGCGGAATTGTTCCACCACCAACGAGCGCACTATCGGAAATTGTATGATGCGGCGAACGATAAGGTCGCGTTGCAACGAGCGCCGAGTTCGGCGGCAACACTCCTGCTACGGAATGTATCTTTGTTGTCTCGATCGCTTCCTCAAATGTCATAGGTGGTAAAATTGTCGGAAGTCGTTTTGCCAACATTGTTTTTCCTGAACCGGGGGGACCAATCATAATTATATTGTGAGCACCCGCAGCAGCAACTTCCAAAGCTCGCTTTACATTTTCCTGACCTTTTACATCGGCAAAATCAATCGTGTATTGCTTCTCCTGAGCAAACACTTCATCCATATCAATCTTGAATGGTTTTAACAACTCATATTCTCCATTCAAAAAATCTACAGTTTCACTCAAACTCGTCATAGGATAGACTTCGATACCTTCGACCATTGCCGCTTCTTTAGCGTTTTCTTTTGGAAGTATCATCCCTCTCAAATTATTTTTTTTAGCTTCTACGGCAATTGGCAAAATGCCATGAACCGGTCGCAGTGTTCCATCGAGGGCAAGTTCACCTAAAATTATAAAATCCTTTAAGAGTTCCGATTTGATATTCTCGGTTGCAGTTAGTATTCCAATTGCTATGGGTAAGTCGTAGGAGGATCCTTCCTTCTTAATATCGGCGGGAGCTAAATTAACGGTGATGCGTAAATGAGGAAGTTGGATGTTTGAATTTTTAATTGCTGCTATTACTCGTTCTCGACTCTCTTTAACCGCATTGTCGGGTAAACCAACAACGACGAAACTTTGTAACCCTTTTTCGAGATTAGTTTCGACCTGCACTATGTGTGCATTAATCCCGTAGGTTGCACTGCTGAGAACTTGCGAAAGCATACTATTCCTCGATTTTAATTTGTTAGAATATAAGGAAGGATTTGTAAAAAACAAAAAGCTGACTTGGGTTATTTGATACTATTAATTTAATTTGTTATAATTCAAGCAAAAATTAGGTAAAGAAAAGACATCTATGTTTAAGGGAAATAATGAATTGTCTAAAAGAAATTTTGAATCTATATTTTTACAGTGCGGTTTATCAAGGTGTTGAATGACAGAAGCTCACAACAAAATCAGACAATTAGTTAAGCATTTCAAGGAACAGGAAATAACTTATCTTTCGCCCGGTTATCAGGAGTCGCAGGTAAGGCAAGATTTTATTGACAAGTTCTTTATTGCTCTCGGCTGGGATGTTACACACGATTTTCAAAAGAATCCTTACGAGCAGGAAGTAAAAATAGAGAACAAGGTGCAAGTATCCGGCTCGCAGCGCCGCGCCGACTATGCCTTTTTTGTCGCACCTAACTTCCGCGATGTTAAATTCTTTGTAGAAGCAAAGAAACCATCGCGCAACCTGTCCAACCCTAACGATTATTACCAGGCAATACGTTACGGCTGGAATTCAAAAACACCTATCGCCGTTTTAACCGATTTCGAAGAGCTTCATATACTCGATTGCAGGTTTAAACCGGATATAAAAACCGCCCTCGACCGCAAACTTGAAAATTTCCACTATACTGATTACGAAGATGAAGAAAAATTTAATAAGCTATTTTATCTATTAAGCCGAGATGAAGTTGCAAACGGCTCGATAGAAAAATATGCCGGCTCGTTAGGCAAGCCGCGTGCTAAGGCAGCACGCAAAGGCATGCTTGCCGAATACAAACCGGTAGATGAAGCATTCCTCGAATCGCTTGACGGATACCGCGAACAATTAGCACGTGCATTTAAAAACAAAAACCAAAACTTAGAAGGCGAGGAACTTACAGAAGCCGTACAGCGAACGATAGACCGACTTGTGTTTATTCGCTTTCTCGAAGATAAATCAATTGAAGAGCCGTCAATTGCGGCAGTAAAAGATAAAGCCGATGTGTGGAAGGCGTTTATTGGTTTGTGCAAACGGCTTGAGCCGAAGTATAACGGTCTCGTATTTAAACCTCACAGGGTTATTGACTCGCCTGATTTTGTACCGCCGGATGATAAAATGTTTGCTGATATATGCAACGAGCTTGCCAACCCAACCTCGCCATACGACTTTGATAAAATACCTATTTCTATTTTGGGCAGTATATACGAGCGCTTCCTCGGTAAAGTTGTAACCGCTACCGATAAGCGGGCAAAGGTGATCGAGAAACCGGAAGTGCGCAAGGCAGGCGGTGTGTATTATACACCTGAGTATATTGTGCGCTACATTGTTAATGAGACGGTTGGGAAGCTGCTGTATGAAGAGCCAAACGTCATCGCGAGTCCCGATGAAATCGGGAAGAAGCAATCTGATTCTTCTCCGACCAATGAGATTGCTTCGATCGTTCCGCAAGCGGAACTCCCTCGCAATGACCGTACAGGGGAAAAGTTCAAACTCACTCCCAAGCAAGTAGAAGAGCTGAAGATAATAGACATTGCCTGCGGCTCCGGCTCGTTCCTGCTCGAAGTGTACAGCCAGCTCCTCGATTACCACACGAGGTATTACAACGAACTCCCTGAGAAAGCCAAGAAGGGCGATTTTGAGACTCGCGAAGGTAAAATAGTTCTCTCACACAAGAAGCGACAAGAGATTTTAGTAAATAATATTTATGGCGTTGATATAGACTTTCAGGCAACGGAGGTTACACAACTTTCGCTTTACCTGAAGCTGATGGAAGACGTAACGATGAACGATGCCTACCAGTTTAGCTTATTGAAAGAGCGTATGCTTCCCGATTTACGGCGTAACATTGTTTGCGGTAACTCGCTTATCGGGCGCGATATTTTAGACGGTAAACTGTTCGACGACGAAACCGAGCGCACACTAAAGCCGATGAACTTTGAGGATGTATTTCCAGAGATTATGAAGAGCGGAGGATTTGATGTGGTGGTGGGGAATCCGCCATGGGCATTCACAAAGTATGTTGATTGGGGAGAATTCAGCAAAAAATATTTACAAGGCAAATTTATCAATAGTCGTTCCTCATCCGGGAATAGCCGTGCGCGGCAGGCTGGTAAGATCAATTTGTTTGCTATGTTTTTAATCCAAGCGGCAAGATGTCTTAAGGATCGACGGCAACTGGGTTATATCGTTCCTAATAATATTCTCAGAACAACTGTCTATGATAGTATTAGACAGCAAATACTGGAGCACCTAAAAATAAATCGAATTGTTGATTTAAAATCCGGTGTATTCGAGGGTGTAACGGCATCAACTGTAATTCTTATAATTGAAAAACGTGAACCCTTCGATGAGCACAAAATTGAGGTCATCGATAATTCTAGAATAGATTCTATTGAGAGAAGGATATCGAATTATGTTAACCAACTCGAGTGTCTGAATAACCCAAGTTTCGTCATTGATATTTTTGGTAATCAACTTTCCAAATCTATTATTCAAAAAATGAATAGACAATTTTCTCCTCTTGGATTTATGGTAAATGTTTATAACGGTGTGGCAACTCGAAAGAATAAGCAAGGAATTCTCGATCGAAAGGAAGATAAAATGTCAAAACCAATTCTTTTTGGGAGAGACATTTCACGCTATCAATATTTTTATTCGGGTAGGTATGTAGAATATGATAGAAAAAAATTGCATCGAGCCCGAGATGAGAACATCTTTCTAGCAGAAGAAAAGTTAATTATGCAAAGAATTGGTGGCATACTTATTACTGCATATGATAACCAGCAATTCTACACGTTCAATTCTGTAAATAACCTTTTACTGAAAAAAGAAACAACTTATGGGCTTAAATATATTCTAGGAATACTAAACTCAAACCTTATGCGGTATTACTATGTGTCAAGATTCACTAATCAATCAAGCTTGACCGTTAATATTTCAAAAACATTCTTAGACCAGCTTCCCATTCGCACAATAAACTTCGAGGATCCGGCGGACAAAGCCCTTCACGATAAAATCGTCGGTCTTGTAGAGCAAATGCTTGCCGCAAAAGCCAAGCATGCCAAAGCAACAACGGAAGGCGAGAAGAACCGTCTCGAAATACAGACAGAAGCCCTCGACCGGCAAATAGATAACGCCGTGTATGAGCTTTACGGCTTGACGGAGGAGGAGATAAATATCATAAATACATCCACTAATTAAAAATGGATATTTATCATTACGGCGACAGATATTTAACGCATAAGGATTTATTAGATCTTTGTAAGAAATTAGAAATCGAAGACTGCAATGATAATAGATTAGAATTTTTTGAAAAAAGAGGGTTGCTTCTTCCAGTTTGTAGGGTCATATTTAACACTGAGTACATAAAATATATGAACGCTATTCACTATGACCCGGATAATCCATTCTATGGTAAAAACCAATTTGAATATCCTGATAAATGGCATCCGCAATATACTCTGGAGAAAAAGATAAAAGACTGGAAAAGCTCTTGGTTTCATAGTCAAGTTTTTCACTTATTAGACAAACGAATAGATAAATTTAAGAAGTTTATTCGCATTCCATCGTGCACTAGATATCGCAAATGGAAAGATTACGATGTTATAATCCATACATCTTCGATGGGCGATTTTAAAAGCAACAGAGCTATACACCTATATTCATACTGGCAAGCTTATTCCATTTATGAAATCGTAAAAGCTTCAAAGATATGGTTGTTTTTAGACTTAACGGATGAAAAAACTATAAAGGCATTATGGAACCAAAAAATACCAATGAAGAAAGTGTTGGTTCGATCATTGCCGATTGGTTATAACAGAGCTGATAGTATTCTTTCTAAAAATAATGATTTTGATGCATTATCGTTCTATATACAAAGTATGATCAGGTTACAAAATAACATATCTTTATTGTGGAAAGGTGATTCTACGCTTATAGCGGAGATAAGAGAATTGGCTTTAAAAAGATATCAAGAAAATGAAAAACGATTAGCTAGGTTAACGATTATAAAATATGCATTTACCGAAGATCGATGTATAGGCTTTCTTAAATTCCTTTGCATAAAATATTTTGAGTACCAAGAAAACAAAATGGACAATCTCTGTGATATGTTAAGGAACGATATATATCATTTGACTTATTTAACTTCAGATGGTCATGGAATCGCAGCTGAGGACATTGTGAAAAAGGTGGGAAGAGTAACAGGCCATTTCAAGGACACCTTGCATGTTATCTTCCCTGATGAATTATTAGAAGCAAAGAATAATGCCTCTAATACCATGAAATCATTCCTAAAATCAAATCTTACTATCGTCACTGTATTAGATGTTACGGACAAAGACATAGAAAATTTTCTGAACTACATGATAGATCATAATCTTGTTATTTTCTTTCAGACACTTGAACAGTTAAACAAGAACCTTTTTTCCAATAAGCTTTTCGCCCAAAGTGGTCGACAATCTAATGTTATCAACATTTCACTTTTATTAGAAGTGTTGTTAAAAACAGTTGCCCGTAGTAGCACGGACAAAAATTTGGTTATTTATTTTTCGGAACGACGGCAACTCTTAGATACCCTGAGGGGTTTCTACAAATCCAAGCCATGGTGGAGTTTACTTTGCGATAATTGGAAAAAGTTGACAGACGTTACGGACACGACAGATATCGCAGATCTGTTACAAGACAAGATTTTCAAATCCAATTTCCATTCGACTAATTCAGAGTGGAATAGTATAATTAAGATGTTCTTAGTTTGCGGTGTAGCAAGGAATATCTCTGCTCATGAACACCCAAAACTGTTTCATCTGAGCCGTGAAGTATATCAACTCATTATCTCACAAGTTTTATCAGCACTTTGGTTTTCTTGGAAGTATGCGGAAAAGGAAGGATTAATTTAGATCAACTTTGGCGAATCAACAAATATATTCAGCAGTGAATGAGCTTTACGGCTTAACAGAGGAGGAGATAAGAATTGGGGAGGGTAGGGAATGAAAAATAAAATATATAATAAAAGTGAGATTAAGATTTGATGTGTTGGTCGAAATTCTGTATATTTGAGTAAAAATATGACTAAAGATAATCAGGAAATATACCTAGAAGAAAGAAAGCTTCTTCTCGAAGGCCAGCAAATAAGTTATCAACAGTTTGACAAGTATGTTTTAACTCTTTCGACAGGTTTTTTAAGTATTTCTGTTGCTTTTTTGAAAGACGTCATTCCTCAAACTATCATGATACATAAGGAGATTTTGGTAGCTTCATGGATTCTTTTTTCTGCTTCTATCCTAACTACACTTTTGTCTTTTCTTGTAAGTCAACAAGCATATAAACGGCAATTACAGATAACTGAGGACTACTACATAAACCGAGAACAAAAAGCTCTTGAGGCAAAAAACTACTGGGCTAAGATAACTACGTTTTTAAATCTTTTATCAGCACTATTTTTTGTGGTCGCTATAATTGCAACAGTATATTTTGTTTCAATAAACTTCATTAAGAAATAAAAAGGATTATTAATATGGCAAAAGAAAAAAGTGAATCTAAACATGTAAAACTTACTGAGGGCCAGGTTCCGCCAAAGTTAAATATAGCTGGGGAATTATTTCAAGGAGGTGGCGTTCCACCTTCACTTAATCTTGTAGGTCAAAAATTAGAAAAAGGTTTGGTGCCACAAACTATGCCGAAAATTCCATTAGACAAGCCTGTTCAAAAGCCAAATCGACCATCAAGTGAAAGCTCAAGTACTTCAAACAGTGAACAACCCGCGAACGAAGATAAAAAATAATTTGTCGCTGACTGAAATATTCATGCCCGTTGAGGACCAAATAAAAGCAACGGATAAAAAAAATAATGGACAAGTGTATGAGCTTTACGGTTTGACGGAGGAGGAGATAAGGATTGTGGAGCCGCGTTTGGATCCTTGATGATAAAATTATGAGAACATTAACCTGAGAAATACAATAATCAAATGGTGACAGCATGGACCTATTTTCGATATTAATCTGCTCGCATAGTTGAATCAATAATTACCAAAGTTGATATTAAAGAATTATTTTGTTATTATTTACTAAGAGGACTTATAAATTATGTCTTATACAGCATTTATCAGTTACAATACGTTGCCGGACGAACAAGTGTTCGTTTACCGGCTTCAAACACTCGCGTCAGCGAGTGACATCATTGTTTTGCTTCCACAGCGAAACGGACAAAGACTTACCGATGAAACCAAGCTCCGCATCGATAAGGCAGACAGTGTTATTGCATTTCTCACAGCGAACCTCAGTCCACATGTGCGTGAAGAACTTGCGTACGCGGAAGCAAAAGGAAAGCTAATCATTCCAATCTATGGGAAAGGTATTCGCACCCCATCGGCGGGGAAGAAGTTCAAATGGATTGAATTCGATTTCCAAAAGGATACGCCCGGGGGCATTGAACAGGAAGTAGTGAAATTGCTGAGAGCTAAAAAAATCGAAAAAGAAAATCGCGACGCGATTGTACTTGTCGGATTAGGCTTAGGATTGCTCTGGCTTATTTCATCCAATAAATAATTTGAACATATGTCGCTTCAGGTTGCGGTTTCCGACACATCTGTTCTCATTAATCTACATCATCTCGAGCTTCTTGAGTCATTAAGTCTTTTTTATCGAGAAGTGCTCGTACCGGCACCAGTACGTGGTGAGTTTCTCGATCATAAGGATCAACGCGCACGAGAAATCGCTCTCAATGTACTTACCGAACGTGGGTTCTTCTCGCCATGTGATGATTTCGATTCAGTTGAAGTTGACATTTTCAAGAGTTACAAAATGGAAGGAGCGGAAGCAGAGGCACTATCTCAAATGAAGTTGCGCAATGCAGACATCCTATTAATTGATGAGAAGATCGGAAGAAAAATCGCAGAACGGGAAATGCGAACAGTAATAGGCACGGTTTCACTCCTCGCCAAGTTTCACAAATTGGGATTAGTTGATTATCTATCCGCAATAAACCGCTTGAAGACGGAACTTGGGATGCGAATCAGTAACGATGTTGTTCAAGCAGCTTTTAATAATCAAATGAATCAATGATATGGGAAGACTGCTTAACATAAAACACACCGCCACAAATTAGTCGGAGAAAAACCGTCTCGAATTCCAGATAGAAGCCCTCGACCGCCAAATAGATAATGCGGTGTATGAGCTGTATTGCATAACGGAGGAGGAGAGAAGGATTGTGGAGGGTGATCCTTCGACTCCTTCACTACGTTCAGTCGCTCTCCGAAAAAGAATTCGGAGCAGGCAGGATGAAATCAGAAAAAAATAGTAGCTTGAAATTTATTTCAGCACCTAATTTTAAAAACCAATCAGCTTAATTTCTTCAACTCACTCACAAACAAATCCAACTCTCCCTTTGTTCTTTTTTCGGTAACTGCTATCAGAAGACCGGTATCTTTTGAGTCGAATTGTTTTAAATCGAGACCAGCTAAAATTCCTTTATCAGATAATAACTTAATAATTTCAGCAGCAGGTTTTGGCGTATCGACTACAAATTCTCGGAAAATAGGTCCATTAAACTTCAACCGAAAACCGGGAATCTCTACGATGGCAGAAGCTAAATACTGGGCTTTCTGCAAACAAAGATTTGCTACTTCTTGAATTCCGCTTTTTCCTAAAAGCGCCAAATAAATTGTAGCAGTCAACATCATCAGTCCTTGATTCGTACAAATGTTCGACGTTGCTTTCTCACGTCGTATGTGCTGTTCACGTGTTTGAACAGTTAACACGAATCCACGTTGTCCGTCGGTGTCAACTGTGATTCCCGAAATTCGCCCTGGCATTTTACGCAGTAAAAATTCCTTTGCAGCAAAAATGCCTAAATAAGGTCCACCGAAATTTTGCGGACATCCAAAAACCTGGCCTTCGCCCACTACAATGTCGGCGCCGTATTCACCTGGTGGAGTTAATATACCGAGTGAAATCGGATCGACAGACACGATGTATAGAGCACCGACCGCATGCGTCAGGTTGCCGATCTCGTCAACATCTTCAAAGCAGCCATAAAAATTTGGGTGTTGAACAATTACCGCAGCAGTTTTTTCCGAAATATGGGTTTTTAATTTATCAGGAAGAACCGATCCACGACTCGATACAACTTCGTTAATTACTATGTCTTGCCCTTCGCAGTATGTTCGTATAATTTTCAGATAATGAGGATGAATTTTACCCGCAATTATTATTTCATTTCGACCGGTGTGGTTTACCGCAAGCAGCGCCGCCTCGCCTAATGCTGAACCTCCATCATACATCGAAGCGTTTGCAACATCCATCCCCGTAAGCCGGCATACCATAGTTTGATATTCATAAATCGCTTGCAGCGTTCCCTGACTTACTTCAGCCTGATAGGGAGTGTAAGCTGTATAAAATTCAGATCGACTTGTAATAGCAGCTATCGCAGAGGGTATAAAATGATCGTAAGAACCTCCACCTAAAAAGGATACTATTTTATCCGAGGATTTATTCATCAACTCTAAATTTCGAAGTTCGTTTATTACTTCAAATTCAGATAATTTTTGAGGAATATTTATTTTCCCCTTCATTCGAATTTCAGTTGGAACTGCTTTCAATAATTCTTCAAAACTTGCAACTCCAATTGCTTTCAGCATCTCTTGCCGATCAGTGTCGGTGCTTGGTATGTATGCCATTTTGGTTCTTAATGCCCCACAAGTGCTCTATAGCTTTCGCTATCGAGCAAAGTTGAAACTTCGGATGAATTTGATAATTTTATTTTTACCATCCAACCACCTTTATACGGTTCTGAATTAACTAATTCGGGCTCCGATTCTAATTTACTATTAACTTCTACGACTACACCTGTTAACGGCGAGAACAAATCGGATACTGCTTTAACAGCTTCGATAGTTCCGAAGATATCACCGACTTTTACTTCTTTACCGACTGTTGGTAACTCGACAAATACTACATCGCCTAATTCGCCTTGTGCATAATCAGTAACGCCGATTGTTCCGGTGTCGCCTTCGAGTGAAAGCCATTCGTGGTCTTTAGTGTACTTTAAATTTTCTGGAAATATCATTTGAGTATTGTCCTTTAATTTTATTTTGTATTGAATTCAGTATTTTCGATAAAAGAGGTATCAAACTTCCCTTCTCTAAAAAGAGGATGCTGCATTACTTTTTTGTGGAAAGGAATTGTTGTGTGTATTCCTTCAATAGTAAATTCTTCTAAAGCGGCTGCCATTTTATTGATGGCGCTTTCGCGCGAGGAACCATACACTACAAGTTTGGCAATCAACGAATCATAATTAGGCGGAACCCGATAACCGGCATAACAATGCGTATCTACACGGACGCCAAATCCACCGGGCAGATGAAAACTTTTTATTTCTCCGGGCGAAGGTCTGAAGTTATGTTCCGGGTCTTCGGCATTTATACGGCACTCGATTGCATGCCCGCTTGGTTTAATCAGTTTCTTATCTAATTTTGCCCCCGCAGCAACTCTTATCTGCATCTTGATTAAATCTCTGCCTGTTATTTCTTCGGTAACAGGATGCTCGACCTGTATGCGTGTATTCATTTCCATAAAAAAATAATTATGGTATTTATCGACGAGGAATTCGACTGTACCGGCGCCTTCATAATTTACGCTCAGCGCCCCTTTGATAGCAGCAGCACCCATTTTTTGCCGCAACTCGTCGTTGATAAATGGGGATGGCGATTCTTCAATTAATTTTTGATGACGACGTTGAATTGAACAATCCCGTTCGTTCAGATGGATTGCATTTCCATATTGGTCGCCGAAAACTTGTATCTCGATATGATGCGGCTGCTCGATATATTTTTCGATGTAAACACCGGCATCTCCAAAAGCAGCTTCAGCTTCGGTTGATGCCATAACAAAGTTTTTTTCAAAATCGTTTTCATCGCGGACGATTCGCATCCCTTTACCGCCGCCGCCGGCAACTGCTTTTATAATCACAGGGAAACCGATTCCTCGTGCAATATCTATCGCATCGGTAAGGTCTTTCACAATACCATCGCTGCCGGGGATTACGGGCACGCCGGCATTTTTCATCGTTTCTTTAGCTAATGCTTTGTTCCCCATGGATGAAATAGCTTCAGCGCTCGGTCCTATGAATTTCATTCCCGATGATGTGCAAATTTCGGCAAAGGAGGCATTTTCGGCAAGGAAGCCGTAACCGGGATGAATTGCCTCGGCACCTGTTATTTCAGCAGCAGCTATTATCCGGGGAATGTTCAGATAACTTTGTTTACTGAGCGGTGGACCGATACATACAGCTTCGTCGGCAAATTTTACATGCAGCGAATCTCTATCCGCTTCAGAATAAACTGCTACCGATTTTATTCCCAACTCGCGGCAAACTCTTATTACCCGGAGAGCAATCTCTCCTCGATTAGCTATTAAAATTTTCTTAAACAATTATGCCCTCTCGTTCGTTAAGATGGGTCAATGAGAAAAAGGACTTGGTTATACTCAACCGGTTGCGCATTCTCAGCGATAATTTTTACAATCTTGCCGGAGATGTCCGATTCGATTTCGTTCATCAATTTCATCGCTTCGATTATGCACAGCACGTCGCCTTTGTTAATCGTTTTACCTACTTCTACATACGAATCTGCATCGGGTGAAGGTGCGCGGTAGAAAGTTCCGACTATCGGCGACTTGATTTCTGTGTATTTTTTTTCAATAACTGCCGGTGCAGGTGGTTGAGGCGGCGCAGTGCTAACGGGGGTTTGCCTCTCTTGAACTGCAGATGCAATTGATTGGACATACTGCTGCTGAGCTGGTGCCACCATACCGCTGTTTTGCGAGTGTCGGGCAACCCGGATTTTTAATCCTTCTTCTTCGATTTCAATTTCGTCAACGTTTGACTCAGCTAGTATTTTTGTTATTTTTTTTAGATAATTTAAATCCATCGTTTCTCCATTGATGGTTAATATATTTCTATTTTGATTTTACACGCTCTAAATAATTGCCTGTCCGTGTATCAACTTTTATTATATCATTTTCGTTAATGAATAAGGGAACGTTCACCATAGCACCCGATTCAACTTTTGCAGGCTTAGTGCCGCCTGTAGCCGTATCGCCTTTAAGACCCGGTCCCGTTTCGACAATTTTTAATTCTACAGTGATCGGAAGTTCAACCGCAATAATATCGTTACCGTTGAATAATATTTCTATATTTTCGCTGTCTTTTAAAAATTTTCCAGCTTCACCTACATTTTCATCAGGAACAGATATTTGATCGTAGGTTTCTTGGTCCATACACATATAACCGGAACCATCGTGATACAGATACTGGAATTGTTTTCTTTCGATGCGAATAATTTCTACGGCTTCGCCAGCCCGCCATCTATTTTCAATTACCTTACCGCTTCTTAAGTTTTTTAATTTCGTTCGTACAAACGCCCGCCAATTACCCGGATTAACATGCTGAAATTCTATTACAGTCCATAGCTCGTTATCCATACGTATCGTTAATCCGGTTCTAAAATCTGAAGTTGTTGGCATATACCTTTATTTTGAATTATTTTGAGGAATATTAACTACTAAAATCGTGAAAAATATAAGCAGATTGCTTAAGAAAGTCAAGGAATTAGGGAATTTCTTCCTGTCTTACGCACAGGGACACCCAAAACCAAGAATTGGAGTTTTATAAGATTAATAATTAACATACCGCTCCTACGGAGCGGGTAATATATTCTTTGATACATAGCTACAGACATACGAGTCCTACGGACTCGA
>JAUXOG010000032.1 GCA_030682385.1 Bacteroidota bacterium | reverse complement strand
CCGTCAACAGTTATCAGTTGGCACCTGCCCGCCGGTCAGGCGGGGTTGCCAGTTAGCAGTTATGTAAAGCTTAAAGTCTATGATGTTCTCGGACGGGAAGTAGCAACTTTGGTAAATGAATTTAAGCGAGCTGGGAAATACCATATCGAATTTAGAAGTTCAGATTTCGGACTTTCAAGCGGGATATATTTCTATCGTCTTGTGGTAAGTTCCAACGAACCACTCCAAACAAAGTCGTACACAGAAACTAAAAAAATGATTTTGATAAGATGATATGATTAAAATTATATTGTTAATACCGATAATATTTTTAATACTAAAAAACACAACATCCGCACAGTCTCGAGAATGGACAATATTTACAAGTGGCGACATTGTTAATTCATTAATAAATGATTCCATTTATATTTGGGCTGGTACGGACAAAGGAGTAATGAAGATTAACAAAATAACACACGAGAAAACTATTTATCAATCGCATAATTCGGGATTACCTATTGACCTTATTACTGCTCTAACAAAGGACATGTCTGGGAATATATGGATTGGAACAACAAGAGGAATAGTAAAACATTATGAAGGAAATTGGATAGTTTATGACACTTTGAACAGTAGTTTACCAAATAATCACATTAGTAAAATTGCATTAGATTCTTCAGGCAATATTTGGATTGGAACTTACGGTGGAGGATTAGTAAAAATGAAGAATTCCAGTTGGATAATTTATGATTCGGCAAATACTGGTTTACAAATAAATTCTATTCAATCAATTGCTATCGATAAATATGGAACTAAGTGGATTGGGATTAATGAAAAAGGCTTAGCAAAATTTAATGATACAACTTGGACTATTTACGATAGGCTTAATTCAAGTTTGCCTGACAATTGTATAGCATCGATTACCATCGATCAGATCGGCAATAAATGGATAGGAACTTGTTCAAATGGTTTGGTATTATATAATGACACAACTTGGACGATATTTAATAACTCCAATTCTGGATTACCGAATAATTCGGTACGATCTGTAGCTGTTGATAAGAATTTAATAAAGTGGATTGGAACCGACGGCGGAATAGCTAGATTTAATGATTCGAGTTGGACTATCTACAATTCTTCAAATATTAATTTACCGAGTAACAATATAATGGAAATGTGTATTGATGAAGATGGAGTTAAATGGGCGGGGACAAATAATGGATTAGCTCGTTTTGATTCAACAGATTGCACTATATTCAAATCTCCATATTCAATACTCCCCGATGATTATGTACAAACGATTATTGCTGAATCGAGTGGAGCAATTTGGTTTGCAACAAATAATGGCTTGGTCAAATACGACCAGTCTAAATCAGTAATATACAATAGGGATAATTCTCCAATTCCGTTTCGTCGTGTAAATTCGGTCGCGATAGATAATATTGGTCATAAATGGATTGTCGGAGACTGGGGAGGACTCACAAAATTTGATGGGATAGACTGGATTATTTTTGATCCCGATATCCCATATCTTCCGTATTTTAAAATGGGATGTATAGCAATCGATATTACAGGAGACAAATGGATTGGCACACCCGCGGCCTTACTTAAATTTGATGGTGAAAATTGGACTTATTATAAAACCGGGAACTCTGGTTTACCAGCTAACTTTATAACAGCCATTGTGGCGGATAAAAATAATAACAAATGGATAGGAACTGCTGATGGTTTAGCTAAGTATGATGGCCAGAACTGGACTGTTTACGACACAACAAATTCTGGTTTATCCGATAATTTCATATTTACAATTTTTATAGGTCGTAATGGTAACAAGTTCATCGGAACTCGCTCTGGATTAGTGGAATTTAATGATACAAGTTGGGTGGTTTATAATCAAAATAATTCAGCGTTGCCAAGTAATCTTATCTTTTCATTTACAATCGATGAAAATAATAATCGCTGGATTGGTACCAATAGCGGCTTGGTAAAATATGATGGTGTAAATTGGCATACATACGATATTTGGAATTCTCCTCTCCGTTCAACTTTAATAAATTGTATTACAATTGATAAAAATGGAAATAAATGGATTGGCACCTCTGCTGGCATCGCCTTGTTTAAAGAGGGTGGAATAGTAAATTTCCGAGAAGAAATTGATAGCCGAATTCTCAATAAATTCCTTTTATCCCAAAACTATCCAAACCCGTTTAACCCGTCAACAGTTATCAGTTGGCACCTGCCCGCCGGTCAGGCGGGGTTGCCAGTTAGCAGTTATGTAAAGCTTAAAGTCTATGATGTTCTCGGACGGGAAGTAGCAACGTTGGTAAATGAATTTAAGAATGCAGGAAGTTACGAAGCTGTGTGGAACCCTTCGACAAGCTCAGGTCAAGTGCCGGCAAGCGGTGTGTATTTTTATAGACTAAATGCCGGCAACTTTTCAGAAACTAAAAAACTTTTATTACTCAAATAATTTATGCTAAACATTGCAATTGAAGCCGCAAAAGATGCGGGCAAGTTTTTAAAACAGAACTTAGGAAAAGTCAGAGAGATCAATCTCAAAAGCGGACAAGAACGAAATCTTGTTACCGAGATTGATAAAAAGTCGGAAGAGCTGATTATCGGTATTATCAGAAAGCATTTTCCGACACACGATATACTCGCCGAAGAGAGCGGCAGCGAACACGGTAAAAAATCGGATTTCCGCTGGATTATCGACCCACTCGACGGTACTACAAACTTTACACACGGCTTACCCATCTTCTGCGTCTCAATCGGACTTGAGCACAAGGGCGAGATAGTTGCAGGCGTAATCTACGACCCGAATTTAGATGAACTTTTTTCAGCGGAAAAGGGGCGTGGTGCATTTTTAAACGGCAAACGATTGCGTGTTTCTCAAACACCACTCTTGAAAAACAGTCTGATGGTAACGGGTTTTCCGTACAATGTTACGGACAACCCTGATAATTGCATCCAACATTTTGTAAATTTTTTGATGGCAGCTCAGGCAGTGCGAAGAATGGGCTCGGCTGCAATCGACCTCGCTTATGTAGCTGCAAGCAGGTACGACGGTTTCTGGGAAGTCAATTTGAATGCCTGGGATATGGCAGCCGGGGTTTTGTTGATCCGTGAAGCCGGCGGAAAAGTTACTGGTTTTACAGGAGAAGAAATTGATATCTATGGGAAGAGGGTCGTAGCAAGCAACGGATTAATACATGACGAGATGATAGGATTGATTCTAAAAGCCAAATAATAGAACACAGAAAACACGGATCCGCCAGTGGCGGACTGATGAACAGAGTTGGTAATTTAACGTGTTTGCTTTTTATGGACAAAAGTCTATAAAGGTAAAGATATGATTATTAATCAACCGTTTGATGAATTATTCCGAACATGGTCGCACATTGCTATCCTGAGAGTTTTACGTGATACGGCGATAGGTTTTTCGGGTAACGAGGCGGCACGTTTAGCCGGTATGGATCCAAAGGCAGCATTCAGAGCATTGAATAGTCTCGAAATCCTTGGTTTGGTTCGCCGGCAGAGGGGCGGACGCGACCACATATTTAATTTAAATCGTTCTCACTATTTAATTGAACAAGGCATCGTTCCGCTTTTCGAAGTAGAAGAAAATTTTTTTAAAGAAGTAAAAACTGTTATCGCTAAAACCTTGAAGCCTTTTGTTGTTAGTTCAATTATTTTTGGCAGTGTTGCTAAAAGACAAGAAACACCTCTGAGCGATTTAGATATCTGTTGCATAGTAAAAAATAACTCTCAGAAAGAAAAAGCGATTATGGCATTAAATAACATAAGCAATAAATTGTACGATCGATTCGGTTTAAAGCTCGGTCCTATCTTTCTGACGGTCAGTCAATTTAAAGAAAAAGCATCTAAACGAAATACTTTAATTACTGAAATTCTTGAATACGGTAAATTGATTGTTGGTTTACAACCAAGGAAATTACTCCATGCCTAAAAGAACAACACGCCAGTCTGTTGACAGACGTAGGTCTCAGGATTATAGGAAAGTTGCAGAACATTTTCCCGACGCCGCTGGAGTACTAATCGTACATTCAGCTATTGCTTATGCCGATGCGATATCAATCAGATTGTCGGGACAAAAAAGTGCGAGTGAAAGTCATGAAGACGCCATCACATTGCTTGAAAGTATTGCTGCCGATGGAGAAAAGCAGAAGAATGCGATTAATCAATTTAAAAGAATTATATCTGAAAAATCGAAGGTTTCATATTTTGGCGATCTTTATGATGAAACTTCAGTTAGAGAAATGTGGAAACGATTAGAAAGATTCCGTAATTGGGCAAATAGCATACTTAAACATTAGCAGGTAATACTTTTCAAACTCTTCCTCACTTAAGGCGGAATCCATGACCTTCGTTTCTTTATGCTTGAAGAGCTAAAAACACTTGATGTCTCTGGCATCGTTTATTTTTGGTGGTACTGTAAAACCCGTAGGGTTTATATGTTTATAGCTATGTGATGTTAGGAAAATGTTCGACCCCGCAGGGGTTCAACTACACTTATAATGTATTTTACAACAGCATCAATCTGTGAGTAAGAATATGAAAATGCACTATACCCTTCCTGCCAGTGTTTACCATTTTGTTCAACTCCTACGGAGTTGGGTTATTTTTTTTAAATATCTTCTACAAACATTCGACACCTACGGTGTCGCGTAATTCTCATATTCTTTTTCCGTTAATGTAAATGTGGGTTCTACTATTTTTACCTCCTCATAAATGAGTCTGTAGATATTTATAGACAAGTTGATCAATCTTTTGCTACGACGACTTTATTTCTGACTGCTTCGCTAGTTTAGTCATATAACCCTCGTCCCTCACCGTTAATCTATTAAGGTGTTAACATCCCAACCATTTCCACACAGTGCTTCTTCTTGTCCGGAAATACTATCCCTATGAACCGCAATGCAAAGGAGATGAGATGGTCGCGACATTCCCACAAATGCCATTTTAAGATTTTGTATTACCCTCTTTTGTATTGGCTCGGTATTATCACCTTTCATGTAATTTATTATTCGTTTTATGTCATAATCATAAAAGAAAGTTTCAAGGTAGCACGTTGCGGTATGTGTTTCACCTTTTACACCATGAATAGTCGAAACTTCTATTTCGATCTCGGTTGTTCCAGAAGAATATTTATATATATTATTACTTTGCAGGGCTTCTTCATTATCCGCTTCCAGATCGGAAGAATTAATAAAAATTGTAAGCTCATCATTCACCTGATAATTGAAAAAATCCCTAAATTCATTTGTTAGAAAATATTTTATTTCTTCAAAAACTTCTTCTTGCCTGTGTATCTGCAAACACCAATTGGCCAGACTAATCCTAAAATCTTGGTAAAAATCCGTGTTGTTTTCAGAGATATGTTTATGTAATCTATTTTCTGTGAATTGTCTTCCATTGTTAGTTATTCCGGTAATTCTTAAACACTTTAAGAAAGCCCCAACTAACCGCTTCTTATAAAAATTAACCCCTTCAGAAGAAATAAAACTATGAGGTTGTGGAGCTAAATAACTTTTCAGATTACTAAATTCAGTTCTTTTAACTTTTATTTCTTTGGAGTAGCCGCTCCAGTAGCTTGGTATAGTCTTTTCTTTGTCATGCGATTTACCTACCCAACCAACTGCTTTAAATATACTTTTCTCATGTTGATGTAGATTATTTTTGATAATTATTTCAGCAAATTTATTTAGAACTTGCTGAATAGTTTTATCATCATAAACAATGATCACAGGAGCAATTTCATTTTGTCTGCCATTCCCCGTTATGGTCTGCCGTATAACACAAAGGTTTTCCACCTTGCTTGCTATAAGGCTTGGGAATCTTTTACTGCCTGTAATACACAAAGTACTGACATTATTTACTGTCCATCCGCATTCCAAATCAGCGGCATAGTCAAATATTGATTGATTTAAATCGCCTATTTTTTGGATAACAACATTTTTAGTGAAGATATTATTCAAAAGTTCAGATTGGGTTGTGCTTGAGTCTTGCATTTCATCAATAAAAACATAGGCAAATCTCTTTGAGATAAGTTCTCGGATACCTGAATGATCCCTAAGATATTTGAATGCCAATGAGTATGCATCTTCGTAACACAAATAGCCCCAATCAAGAATGCGCAGTTTTAAGCTATTGATTTCTTTATAGGTTTGTGTATTAGTACCTATAAATGCTTGCCCATCAATTTTTTGAGAAATACAGAAGTTATCTCTATTGAAACGTAGGCTTTTAAGATATTCCAAACCTCCTCCTCTCCTTGCATCAAGCCAAGTCCTTGCGGAATGTAAGGTGTTGTAGCTTCTCTCGATAACCGAATTAAAAATCTCATTATCAATATATATTGGTCTTTTTTTATATTTTTGGATATAAGCTGGTATCGCAAGATATTTATCCACAAAACTTTGAATTGTTCCGAAATGATTAGGATAGCTGAATAATTTAGATGCAGTTAAACTTGCTTTTTTTTTAATTTCATCAATTGCAACATTTGTATGAGTCAACACACATATACCTCTATTGTTTCCAAGAGGCATTTGCCGGGACAAAATCAATAACTTGGCAAGCAAAGCCGCTGTTTTACCACTACCCGGACAGGCAAGAATATCATTGGTCTCAAAACTTTTTATTATAGCCTTTTGTTCTTCATCGAAGTGCTCATCGGACCGTAAAAGAATACTTTCTGCCCAAGAAATATTGTCATTGGTAATGATTATTTGCATTTGTTATTCCGTAACATATTTAATGGCATCCACAAGATATTTCAATTTCTCGTCACCCTCAATCCGTTCTTTTATTCCTTCACATTCTTTAAGTAAAGCCGCAAAACACTGAGCAATGATTGCCTTGGAAATCTTTTTATTCAGCATGTAATCTTCATAAATCGCTTTTGCAACATCTTGCTCTGTTTTATGCTTGTTAGTCCAGGTAGTAAAATCAGTCTCAACCTTTTGGTTTACTTCAGTGATTTTTTCAGGTGTCAGACCGTAAGTATCACTATTTTGGATTTTCTCTGCCTGAAGTAGGGCAGTATAGAACTCTTTTTTAAATCCACTTAAAGAAATATCATATTCCAGAGTCCAATCTGGTGAAATGAAAGTTCTTACGTCTTGCCCATTGTATTTTGCCTCTTTCTCTGTTCGTTTTTCTTTAATCTGCTCTTGTGTAAGGGCTGAATCGGGTTTAATGTCGTTATCTGTTACCACAGCTACTTTAACACCCATTTTTTTGTCCAATTTTCTTTTGAAAATTTTTGAATACCTCAAGAAAGCTGTACTTTGAACATTAACAACCGATACACCATGTTTGGTAAGGGACTTGCCAAGAATATCTGCCATAACCGGAATCAGAATATTTTCGGCATCGCCCTCAACCAAAATCACCCCCTGGGCAAAAAATAAATTAGCCTTTGTAACATCCAAGAAGCGTTCCAAAAACAGATAATCTCCTTTTTCTAATTCGGTAAAATCGTATCCCATCGGGAAAGCTTTGCCACCCTTACAGATAATAAGATTACCAAGTTTCACTTTTGAAGCCAGATTCGGACTATGGGTTGTCATTATTAATTGAACACCGGTTTTCTCCGCTATCTCATCCTGTAGATATTCGATTAATCTCAACTGCGCTTGTGGATGTAAATGAGCCTCCATTTCTTCAATCAATAAGAGCTTCAAGCCGTAATAATTTGTTCGCTTTAAGAGCAGTAATTCTGTAGCAATATATAGCCTGTTATAAGAACCCAAGCCCGAATTACCTTCAGAAAAATCAAGAATAAGTTTTTCTAAAATGCCCGATAAACTTTGACCTGAAATTGTGAATTTAGCGATTTTATTAATTTCTTTTTCTGTGAAGAACTCTTTCAAATATTCGTTTATATCTGATAGTAAGTTCTTCCCGGACTGGTCTGGAATATCACTATTGTTTTCACCTTTCCCTTTAAAGTAACCTTCAATTTGCTTATTCGATTTTTCAGCAATTTTGGTTATTGTGTGATCAGCCTCCGGAACAGACGAGAATGCTTCATGACTTTTTAAAATTTGAGCTAATCGGGACCTTCTGCCGGGGATTAATTCGCTTTCCGCATCCCTTAGAGGTTTAAGGTAGGTTACTCTTAAAAAATCCCTTGCGACTCCATCAAGTTGAGTTCCTTCGTCATCGGGGCCAGCCTTTATGTCATAAGTAATTTTTCTGTCCTTACGTTCAGCATTCAGAATTACTTTTAGAAAATATTGGTCATGACCATCACGATTTTTTTCAATGCCAAGCCATTCAATAAAATTAGCTGCTTCATTATTTTCAGCATCAAAGCCGCGAAATATGCATTCTATCTTAAGCGATTTTGCTCTATTGGTATCAGTCGGTTCTATCCCGGGTTGTAGAAAAAAGTCTTCTTCCTCAAACCTTTGGTAATCATAACTCTGAGTTTGTAGAAGGTATTTTATTGCATCAATTATAGCTGTTTTACCTGAATCGTTTTCGCCAACAAGTAAATTTAAACCCTTGTTAAGCTTTAAATGTAAGCCTGGGTCACCACTTTCACCTGTGCCGTATTTTCTAAAGTTCCAAATTTTTAGTTCTGATAGATACATAATTTTTCTAAATTATTTTTTATTGCCTTCAATAATATCTATTTCTTCATCGGTGAGGTTGTAGAGTTTATAAACCATTTGGTCAATTTGTTTTTCGTATTCTTTGACTTCTTCTTTTTTTGCGGGATTTCCCAAATAGTCGCTGGATTTGGTAATTGCCAAAATTTTATCAACGATTCCTGATATTTTTATTTGTTCCGTTTTGTCAATATCAACTAATGGCAATTCTTCAATTGTTGATTTATTTATTCCCAAATAACCACCTGCTAAATGTTTATCTTTAAATTTTTGGCGGAAATAAAAGGTCATATATTTACTATTTAGTAAACCATTCAAACATTTTGGTTCAAGTCCTGCAAAATCATAAATACCATAAATACCCACACCTAACGCAACAGGTTCTGAACTATATACCGACTCTATTACTTTTGTCATCCCTGCAATTATTATTTTAGGATTATTCCAAAATTTCCATTTTGAATCCGCTATAAAATTATTTTCCCCAATGAAAGCAGTATTATAAAAATTACCCATATACCTAACATTTTTATTTGACCAATAATATCTATCAACACTCCCACTTACGATAAAGGGTATTGAGTTTTTAGTTTTTTGAAGCTTAATAAAAGGAATAATTTGACTTGCCTGGAATCCTGTTGTTCCTGAATATAATTTTATACCAAATTCCTTAAATGTCTTATGTTGTCTTAGTTCTTTAGTTTGCTTAAATAATCTAAGCCCTAAATCTTCGTATTTATCAATTGATAATTCTTTGTATTCTTTGTTGTAGCCTCTTCTGCCAACGATAATAATTGGATAAACTCCTGTTTCTTCAAAGACCTTGAAACTTGAAACATCTATTGAATTTATTAGTCCGTTTTTCTTAATTAATAATTCTTTACATTTTTTTGCATAATCAGCTATTAAAAACTTGTTTGGAATAATCCAAGCATATACCCCAATTTTATTTAGCAATTCCATAGCTTTAAGTAAAAACAAAATATAAATATCGTAGGCACCAATTGCTAACGGATATATCTTTTTAAAATATTCTTTTTGAGAATCATTTCTTGCCATTGTGACTGCAGATACATACGGTGGATTAGCAATCACTACATCAAACCCACCTTTCCGATGAAACACCTCGGAAAAATACACCTCAAAGTCAAATTCCTTATGCCCGTTTGTAATCTGAATGATTAAATCATCAATCTTCTTTTTATATTGCTGTTTTTTGGTGGGATTGGTTTCGTTGAAATGGAGCGGTTTTAATTTTTCCAGTTCACTAAAGAGCTGGTCATTGAACAAATTTTTCTCTACACCCAGCAGAGAATTCCCGCATACAATTTTATAATCGAGGTTAGGCAGCGGCTTTATCTTGTAAAAATCTTCCTCATCAACAACGAGTGAGAGCCACAAGCGTAGCTTGGCAATATCAATGGCAGAGTGGTCAATATCCACGCCGTAAATACATTCCTGTATGCAGTGCCGCTTAAAATCGTAAACCGTATGCTCGCGCTTCAAGTATGTGTCTAAAACCTGCCGTGCTTTTATAATCTCGTTCATCATCCCAACGGGGAATGCGCCCGAGCCAATTGCAGGGTCGCATATACGTATCGTTTCCAACGCTTTATCAAGTTCTTGCGCATGTATGCGTATGCTTTGCGGTATCTGGTAAAAGTATCTGTCGGTTTCTTTTCCCTTGCTTTCTACACGAACATCGTTTTCAAGCGCGGCAATACCGTGGCGGATGAATTCTTCAATGTCGCTCTTCGGCACTTTTACTACATCACCGATTTTTGCTTCAAGGTCTAACTGCCCTTTCTTTGTTATGTTACCAAACGCATCGGTTTGCTCATCGCCAATCTTTATGTACGATGCCGGTTCTGAGTTTAACGTTACATCCAAATAATTTATAAGCGACTCCTGGCACATGTAATGCACAATCTCGCGCGGTGTGTAATATGCGCCTTTGCTTTTGCGGTCTTTTACTTCCAACAGATTTTCGAAAACCTTGCCGAGCATCTCGGGGTCAACGGCGACTTCTTTTTCAAGCGGCTCGTCTTCTTTTACGGTAAAGTTATAGCGGTCGAAAACATCGAGTATGCCGTCGCCTTCATCGCCTTCCTTCGTTTTGTTTTTATTTGTGAAGAAGTTGTTGGGAATGGTAATATCAGTTTTCTCCCAATCGTAGTCGGCTTCGAACAATCCGCCGTTGAGGAATGGAATTTTACAATCTAACTTTTTGTAATAATTCGGAATGTTGTTATCACAGTGCTCTGTGGCAAGTGCATCGTAAAATAAACACTCCAAATAATCGGCATAGAAATTTTGCTTCGATGCGATTGCTTTATCGAGCAGCGTGCGCAAATAACGTCTGTCGCCGTTTCCCCACGTTTTATCTTTCGGAACGCCGAGCCAGCCCTTCTTCTGTATGAAGTAGAGAAACACAATCTGACCAAGAAGTTTTTTGGTAAAGCTTACTTCATCTATGCCTTTGCTGTTCAGTTCTTCTCTGAATTGCTTCGAACGCTTTAACTCTTTTTCGATGCAGTTATCTTTTAGGTTGAGGTACAGCTCTTTGTATTTTTGGTAGAATTCTTTAGTTACCGATTCGATGTTGAACGACTGCTCGATGCGCGCAAGCGTAGGATTATTTTCTGTGTCTTGTAACAGCGGAACAAGCTGCTGCTGTGCCGTGTGGCTCGGCTCGTTTTTACCGACAAGGAACGAATAACGGCGTGCAGGTGTAAGGTCGGTTTTAACTTTTACTTTTCCATCATCAGCTTTTTCCATTCGGTAATCCATCCGAACGTATGAGAATCGCCAATCTTCAACTCCATCGGTATAATATGCAACGAGAGCCGCATCCTTTTCTCCGCGCCGTTTAAGATAATCGGCGAGAAAATTCCTCTGCATCGTTCGTGCACGTTCAAGACTGTGATCTTTCTTCAAGCTAACAGCAACAATATCTAACTTCCCACCTTCAGGGTCTGTGTACTTCGCTATCCGCTTGTATTGTTTTACATGATCCTTAAAGGCATCGGGGATATAACTGCCTGATATTGGCGGCTCGGCAAGTTCATCAATTTCATTAAAAAGATTCCGAACGAAGTGCCGAAAGCGTTGCTCGTCGAACTGATTCTTGAATGTCTCGGTTACAATACGTTTTGCTGATTCTTTGTCCATACTTATTTGTTCTTTATGCGTTTGATGCGTTTAGATTTTTTCAAGTAATTATCTTTTGAGACGATTGATTTACCTAACTTCTGTTCCAATTGTTGTCTCGCATTACCGGCAATATCTCCGCCGGCTTTTGCATCCGATTTTAATTTAGGAACGCCATGTGAATCTTCAGTGCGATGGATCTCAGTCGTTGCACGTTCTCCCAACATCGTGAAAATCAATTCGAGGTCGTCCATGTGGTCGCGAAGGTTTTCCCGTTTTAATCTCTTCAGTTTTTTATATTCCGACGGTGTAACCCCGAAGGTTGCTTTCGATATTTCGGCAGTCAATATTTCATAATCTTTTTGTTCTTCCGCTCCGCGTTTTTGCCATTCATCGGTAAGCTCTTCTCGAATGGCAATTCCGCGCATTCGCTTTTCTATCCAATCATCCGGATAACCTTTGAGCTTGTAGAGCAGTCGTGTTCTTTTAGTAGCAAGTTCTGGATTTTCAATTTCCTGAATGCGCTCGTAACCAACTTTAGCTAACCAGCGTTTGAACGGCTCGGCTTTGGGCGATGGGATTGATTGGATTATGCGGAAGATGCCCTCGGTATTAGAACAGTCAGTCTCATACTTTTTTCCATCAGAAGAAACCAATTTCAGTTGTCGACAAAATGTCGACAACTCAGATCCATCTTCCTCTTTGACCCGAATTTTCATCTTATACCAGTAATCTCGCGGATTATCGCTGTCGGTTAGTGCTGCAACTACGTCAACAACCGAGAACCACCATTCATTATTATGAATGATTCTTCGGATTTGTCTTCCCTTAAATAAAGCAATTTTATTGTTTTCCATTTCTATCCTCCTTTCAGGTATAGAGATAAAATTACTTCCCGCGCTTGCGATGACTGAACCGGTTGATGCATTATACTTGAATCGAGCAGATTTGTCGGAATATTATTCCGCAAAATCCAAAGTACTTTAATGGGATTCTGTTCCTTCTCAATTAAACCTTTGATGCGCTTGCTTATATTCCTCGGAATGATACCGCTGTCGAATGCACTTAAGAGAGATTTGATGAAATCATCGTCATCATCAGTGAATCCTTGAAAGTTTTTGAACTCATTTGCTTTCATACGCTTGGCGATGTACGTTTCGTTGGAAGTACCGTGTCGCGACTGCTTTTCATATGTTTCTTCGGATGTCGCTAACTCAAACGCCGATTTATTTTTTGAGAGGAGTGAATAATATTCTTTTGGAATCGCCAACCTCTTTACAGTTTCATCGCACTTAAACAAATCAACTGCTTCAAAGAATGTAATCTCTTTTGATTCAAGTCCGTTTGCTATGAAAAACTTTTTGAGCTTGCCTGTCCGGAAATATGTTGCCAACGAATCGGTCTCGGGCATTTCCATCGGCTTGGACGAGCGGGCTTTTTTCGGCAGATTTTTAATCTTCTCGAACAAAGACGGATTCTGATCTCGCAAATCTCTGAGCAGTTTTAGATATTCTAATTCCGAACACTCATCCTCCTGCTCGCCTTCAAATGTTTTCTTATCCGTCAACTTTTTATAAAGATAATCGCCGAACAACCCGTGGCTGGTATATTGCTCTTCTTCCGTCAGGTATCGTGCGTCTTCGCCGAGCGTGTCGTGGAATGCCTGTATCTTCGCTTTTATATTCTCTTCCAAATCAAGCTCGCCTTTCGCTTTCGATTGGTCTGTCGGAAAGAAATTGAAGATATGTATTGTCTTGTGTTTTGTTCCAACCCGATTAACGCGGCCAACACGCTGTAGCACTTTTGTGGGATTCCACGGCAAATCATAGTTGATTACGATGTTAGAGCGGTGCAGATTGATACCTTCGGCAAGTATGTCGGTGGTAATTAAAATTCTTATGCCGTCTTTCTGTTTCTTACTGCCCGGATCGAAATTTTGTTTTATTATAAGCCGATCTGCTTCCTGCTCCCCATCCAACCGTTCATAAACCGCACCCGCACTGGAATAAAATAAAACCTCTTTAGGAAATTGTTTTTTAAGATTTTCATATAGGTAATCGCCGGTTTCTTTCGATTCAGTGAAGACGATCAGCTTTTTATCTTTAAGAATTTTGTTGGTTGATAATTCATCGAGAAACTCTCTTAATTTCGGATCTTGATTTACATCGAGCCACAGCGATTCGATCTTTTGCAAAAATATTAAATCGTTTTTCAGCTTCCCTGTGAATTCATCGGTAAACTCAGATACTTCATACTTCTGAACTTTATCTTGCTGAACCAACTCGAACAATTTTTCTTCATTGTCGTTGTCAAGCAGGTCGTACACATTCACTTTCTTGCTTATGTACACCGTTCCCTTTTCATACATCTTTATAAACTGTTCATACGATTCGACAAACCTACGAAGTGTTTTCTTAAAAGCATGGAAGCTGCTCTCAAGTCGCTTAATGAGGATGGTTTTCATAAACCCGCCCAAGTTGCGCTGCGATTGCAATTCAAACTCCGGGAGCGCTTTCTTAAGATTCAAGAGCGGTGTGTAGCGGGAATAACTGACTTTCTTCAGCAACTCTATGGTTTCATCAAATACCGTTTCGATCTGTTTATCGAACTTATAGATAATTCGGCTTGGGTCGGTTATCCCGGAAAAAAATAATCCCTGACGCTTCATGTCATCTCCGAAGTGATTCGAAATCTCGGTTCTCGTTCGCCGAACCATAATATACTTGAAGAGTTTTTCGCGTATATCTTTCGAGCCATCACGAACCGCTTGAAAATATTCGGGCTCATCTTTGTCGTATTGGTTAATTCTCGCCCTGAGAATCGAGAAGAATTTTTCAAGGTTTGATATCCCCGGTATCGTGCTTTTTTTAGGGACCTGAAACAGTTTAAGCTGACTGAAAATATCCTCGAATTTATTGTTGAGCGGAGTAGCCGAAACAAGAATTACCTTTTTACCGAAACATATTTGGTGAAGCTGTTCGTAGCCCATAGTGATTTCATTTCTGAATCTATGCGCCTCATCGACGATAACATAATCAAATTTCTCTACTCCTTCGTCAATTATATCTTCCAACTTACCGAGCGATTCCACTTTGTAACCACGTACTCCAAAATCGAAGAAAGTGTCTTCCCAATATGTTTTCAATACAGGCGGACAAATAACCAGGATTTTACCTTGTAATTGCTGCGTGAGCATTGCAGCAACATACGTTTTCCCCAAGCCAACGACATCGGCAAGAAAAACACCGTTATAAGCGTCGAGAATTTTCTTTGCAGACACAACCGCCTGTTTCTGGTACTGCAAGTTCATGAATCCTTCAGGTAGATATGATTCTATATCATCATCGAGATTTATATCTTCTTTCAGATACTCATACAAGAATTTCAGATACAATTGGTACGGTGTTATTTGATCGTTCAGCCATGTTCGCTGGTTTATCGTTTCGATGTATTCTTTTGTAATATCGACAGCATCCTTCCACAATTCCTCAAACTTATCGAGAGCGAATTTTACATCGGCGCTGTTTTTTAATTCAACATTGAATTCTCTTTTTTCAACCAGACCTGATTCAGAAAAATTACTTGAGCCGGTAATTACTCTTCCGAAATCTCTGTCGCATTCTTTAAATCTGCTGATATAAACTTTCGCGTGGATATCTCCGCTGGGGTAAGCTTTTATTTCCATTTTCCCGGATTGCAGAAAGTCGATAAACTTCTTGGCGCCCAATTCAACTTCGTGTGTATCGGGGGAATGATCCATTTCTTTACCAAGTGAATCAGAAAAAATTTCCTTCGTCCGTTTATGCGATTCGAAGTCCAAGCCGTCACCAATTCTACTATCTTCAATCAATGTGTGGGTTTTTGGATCAACGTTGATACCCACAAGTATTCTTATCTTCTCAACATCTTCGAACGATTCACACATGGCATTAAAACCACTCGTGCGGAAATATCCAACTAGAACGTCGAAGAAGCGAACATCTTTTAGAGTTTGTTTGAACCTGTCTAAAAGCGTAGAGCCGGGTTCGTTTGTGAAGAAAGTTAAATCGGTGTTAGTGTTCATTTTATATTTATCGGTTATTTATTACACCTATATCCCTCAATTTCACATTTTCAAAACTTAACTAAAATATGCGATAACGGCAAAAGTTTTATATTTTTCATTCTGCCACTTTTTCCCACCTGATTTTATTGATATACTCGTTGAACCATTCGGTAATTTTACCGAGAAGCTCGCGCTCGTTGGTTTTTATTTTTGGGTCTAGTTTCATAGATCATTATTGCCATATTACACTTTCTTCCCAATTATCCGGGAATCCCATTACCTGTAACGGTATATCGGGGTTATTCGAAAAAAGATTTCTCAATCTTCTTTCCCAGGTACTGGTTGGTGCATCAAACCGAAGAAGATACCTAGGAATTGTTGGAATACCAAAAATCCTATCCCGCGCTATTTCTACAGGCGTATGCCATTCAGGATATTTTTGTTCACGGACGTACTTCACCAATCCACCGATTACGGATTGGTTGTTACCCATTTCTTGAACAATCCAAGATTCGGCTTTTGTTTGTATCAGGTCAAATACTGTGAGCATACTAATAATTAAATACTCTTTTGTGTTTTCATTATGTAAAACTTACGGAAAATAAGGAAGAATGCCAAAACGTTCATTCATTTTTACTCAGCCACTTTCTCCCAGCCCATTTTCGAGATATGGTTAAACAAAAATCCACCAGCTATTACCGTAACAACAAGAAAAATTGCAGCAGGAATATATTCACCGAGAATAAACTTTCCAAAACCAAACAACATCGAATAAACTAAAACAACACCGGCAAGCCAGTCGAAGGCGAGCGATGCCAAACCTGAATCCTGTTTTACGTCCGGAAGCGTTTCGGCAACCGGCTGCCAAAATCCTCCGGGATGTATGCGTCTGAAAAAGTTTTTCAAAGTTTCAGCATCGGTTGGTTTTGTAAGAAATGTAACTACAATCCAAACAATAGTAGTGAAACCTACAATTATAAACAGCGACTCAGGGAATTTTATATCTGTAAAAAACTTAACATAACCGAAAGCGATAAAGGGAGCTATCATTGCAGAAATTTCAGACCACGCATTGATTCGCCACCAATACCATCGGAGAATTAAAACAAGCCCGAGTCCGGCGCCAGCTTCTATTATAAAAGCCCA
>JAUXOG010000028.1 GCA_030682385.1 Bacteroidota bacterium | reverse complement strand
GTATTACCAAAATTGTTTATAGAATTCCACTCAAAAGTTTTATAACCTGCATCTTGTTCTTCGTCCACTAATGTTTTTAATTCTTGTCCCATGATGTTATAAATTTTCACGGCAACTTTACTAAGAGCAGGCAACTGATATTTTATAATAGTAGCAGGGTTGAATGGATTGGGATAGTTTTGTTCGAGAGCAAACTCTCTTGGCAAGTCAGGTGTACCATTTAGTTTTAGAGTAATACGACTATCAGGATTTGAAATTGTAACTTTACCTTCACCTCGAAGTAATATCTCTCGATTATCTGATTTTAAGTATGCGGTGGTTGAACTGTTGCTCATTTTCCATGAAAGCGTAATTGGATATTCGGCTGAAGAAATCTGAATAGGAAATTCTCCAAATTTATTCTCCTCAACGACCTCAAACATACGTTGTGAAGCAAATCGGGCATCAAAGACTCCGGAAGGCGGAACAGGCGGCAGGTCGAAGAAATCTATCGAAAAAGCTTCATTAGGTTTTTTATCAAAATATAATCGTTGTAACTGATCTTTTGCGTCTTGAAGCATTAACATATTAAACTTTTCGAGGTCATTACTGATTGCAATTATCTTTTCAGTTTGAACAGATACGACTGTTGATAAAATTAACTTGCCTGGCGAACTTACTTTTACCCAATATGCTTTCCCAGGAATGATTGAGTCCGCGATAAAATAACCTGTTTTATATCCATATAACGGCGACGTAATAATATCGGGGGGTTCTGTTATAATTGAGGATTTATGTAGAGGGTTAGTGATAGAACCGATAAGATTCCAACCAGAATACACATACGTTGTCTCTTGGAGATTTGGGTATCCAACGAACAAAAAACTACCATCCTGTATTTTAAACCAGTAACCTTTTCCGGGTATCATTCGATGGGCGGCTTGGTACTGTCCATCAAATTCAAATAGACCCGGAACTGTGCGAGGACAATTTGCCTCCACGTAGGGCGTGGAGATGAGATTCCACCCCGGAGGATTTTGAGTAATCATCCAACTCGGCTCAAATTCACCAACGGCGATTCCTTCAACGGTTATTGTATCAGATTTACCTGTTTCTTTTATCTTAAAAACAATTCGTCCAATTTTTGTCCCGGCAATTGTCGGGAAATAATATAATTTTACGCTTGCATGTTCCCGTGGCCTGATCTGTACGTTTTTAGAGAGAACTGTAAAGTTAGAATCTATACTAAACGGTAACACATTCACGGAAACATTTCCTGGATTATAGACGACTAGCGTTGTATCTGCAAAGCATCCAAGCGAAACTTCTCCAAAAATTATTTTCTCCGTACTCAAACTAATGTTTACATTTTCAATAAATTTCATCAAGGTACAAAACGATCCTTCCTGACTGTTGAATGAGGTTCCGCCTACGAAAATATTCCCGTTGTCAGCAATTGTCATAGCAGTCGGAGCCGATGCGCTAAATTGTGGGTCTATGTTTCTGGAAATCCATTGTAATGTTCCATCGGTTCTATATTTGATAGTTACAAATTCAGATTCTCCGGTTGTCCGTTCACCCGTTCCGGTTACATACACATCACCGAAATCATTTACAGAGATATCTGTAACCCAATTATTACTCATAAGGAAACGACCGGGATAGCGCTGTATCCATTGACGGACGCCTGATGGATTATATTTTATCGTTACAAAATCGAAACGGTCTGAGGATGTTACACCGGTTTCACTGTTTCCTGTAAGATAGATATTACCTTCTCGATCCAATGCAAGGAGATAGCATTTATCTCGACCGTTTTTCAAATCACTTGTATATGTAGCGAACCATTGTTGTTCACCCAGTTGATTATATTTTATGATTACAAAAGCCTCCCCAGATAAAGAATCAAGATAAATACTACCTGCTACATAAACATTACCAGAGTCATCAACAGCAAGTGAAACGACATTATTGGAGGTTGGCATATTAACCCAGATACTCGGACTTACTAAAGGTCCGTCGAACCTTGAAATCCACTGGGTCGTCCCGCTTGTGTCATATTTTATTGTTACAAAATCATCATGTTTTTTCAGCGTATCTAAACTTGTTCCGGTTACATATATATTTCCTTTTTTATCTAAAGCAACATCATAAGCTACATCACGGTAGTTTGTCGGACCATTATAGAAAGAAACCCACTGGCGAACCCCTTCCGGATTATATTTGATAACTGTGTAATCGGAATTTCCTGCAACGCGACTCCTCCCAGCGACATAAAGATTGCCATCTATATCAGAAGCCATATCATACGGAATATCAAAATAATTTTCTGGACCGTTGAATTGATCAGACCAAACTTGATTACCCTGTGAATCATATTTGATGGTTAGATAATCCCAACTACTACCCCCATAATAATCAACATCTATAAATCCCGTAACAAAAACATTACCTGATGAATCAATTGCAATAGAATTTATACGATTCGACAAATTTGTATTAATTGTTTTAATCCATTGTAGAGTTCCACTCGAGTCAAATTTTAAGGTTAAATATTCCGGGTTATACCCATAAAGGATACCTCTTCGATATTTCAAACCTGCAACATAAGTGTTTCCGTTTTTATCACTAACAACATCTACAAAACGTTCGCTACTTGTTTTAAAACTGAACGGTAGCTGGCGCCATACAAACTGATAAAGAGAATCAATCTTATAAACTCCTTCCATGTCACCCCTAGATGCAATATAGAGATTTCGATTCTTATCAATGGCAATAGCAAATGCTGAAAAATCATCAATCCACTCACCCTCTTGTGTAAGTATCTGAACATACCCATATTTATATTTTGTTAAGATAAGAACGTTATCCAATCCGTCGAATGTTACAGCCGTACCGCTTGGTCCGATTGGATAACCATCTGCCTCAATCCATTGCAGTGAACCACTCGATGTGTATCGTATTGTCCCAAAACTTGAAGTTAGATAAATTCTATTTGAGCCATCCACTCCTATAGAAGCAGGGTCTTCATCTTGATCACCTGTGTCGTAAATTCTACTCCACCTAAGTGTACCGCGAGAGCTATATTTTAGCAAAATATAATCCATATCCTCTTCTCTTTTGTACGTATTTCCTACGACATACACAGAACCCGATGCATCAACAGCGATATCGTAGGAAAGGTCTTCAGCCTCAAACTTCCCTTTGTAGATTTTTGTCCAAATTAGTGAACCAGAGGTAGAGTATTTTACAGTTACAATATCTATATACGTTGGGTCATTTTCAATTGAACCTGTAACATATACGTTGCCATTTTGATCCACTGTGAAAGATTTTGGATAACAAGATTGATCATTATTAGGACCTGTGTATAATTTACGCCACTCTCTTTTACCATCAGGATTATACTTGACTATTAAAAAAGATTCATATCCATCTTGATTGTAACTAGATGACACAATGTATATGTTCCCAGCTGAATCCAGTTTAAGACCAATCGGGGTTGTATAATCAGGATAATGGGTCCACCCGGTCTCATAATAATAAAAAAAATACTCGAAGCGCACCCAAGTTTGATTCCCAGCAGCATCGTATTTTATTAACACTAAACTATCTTCTTCAGCATATATATATCCAAGAACATAAATGTTTTTACCCAGTTTATCTACTGCAATCTTTTCTATTGCACTATTTTCATATGTATTTTGCCAAATTTTTTCTCCATCTTTGTTGTATTTAATGGTCAGGTTGTTGTTATAATCATCAATGTCACCGGTAATATAGACGCCTCCAACGCTATCTATCGCCATCGATTGAATTACGTGCGTATGCGTGATACTATTACTGCCATAGTTTACTCTCCATTCCGGTGAGAGCGAATCAACAGAGCTAACAGTCATTGATGTACTTATATTTGGTATGCTTGCTGCTTTTTTTTGAATTTGCTGCCTCTGGTTTAATGGACGATTTGATTTTGCTTTCCGCTGCTTAATAGTATCTCTCTTCATATCGGCAAAATCCGGATCCGTAATGTATTCTGAATATGGGGGTATTTGCTTCTGAAATTGGTTAGGTAATTTCCCATTTGTCACCTTCTTCCCTTCGTGCATCGAGCTAATTCTTTTCTTCTTACGTTCAGCTAAATCCTTTTGTTTTGTTTCAGATAATAACTCTGAAAATAAAAAACTGTAAAGTAGAATAAATCCTAATAAAAATTTTAACATAACATACTCCTTTGGGTTTAGTTATTATGTGTGTTACTTAAATTTGCCTGTGGCAATATATTCATAATAATTTATATTGTCAAGTTTTATTCGAAAAGGATATAATACCTGAAAAATGGGCTTCTTACTATTAGGTAGGGTTAGAACCTGTGAGAGCTTTTTGAATCATCTAATTGGTATATTAGACCAGTAAAAAAAAACTCCCTGCAACCGAGGAGCCAGCTAATTATTGTATTTTAGAATTAGTGATGCAGATTTAATGCAATCCTTCTAAATATCTTTCTACATCAATCGCTGCGGCACAACCTGATCCTGCTGCTGTAACAGCTTGGCGATAAGTAGAGTCAGCAACATCTCCTGCGGCAAATACGCCTGGAATGTTTGTTGCCGTCCCTTTGCCGATAAGTTTTATGTACCCGGTTTCGTACATATCAATCTGATCTTTGAAGATTGATGTGTTTGGCTCGTGTCCGATTGCTATAAACAATCCATCGGCTTTCATCTCTGTGATAGTGTTTGTTTTTACATTTTTTATTTTCAAACCGGTCATAGATTTTCTACCAGCTTCTTCTTTGCCTAAAACTTCTGCGACTAATGAGTCCCACAAGAATGAAATTTTTGGATTTTGCTGTGCCCTCTCACGCATAATTTTAGACGCACGCAATTCATTCCGTCTGTGAATCAATGTTACTTTGGATGCAAACTTCGTTAAAAATATTGCTTCCTCTAAAGCTGTATCGCCACCCCCTACAATCGCGACTTCTAAATTTTTAAAGAAAAATCCGTCGCACGTTGCACAAGCCGAAACACCGTAGCCGAAATATTTTTTCTCCGATTCAATTTTCAATAATTTCGCACGAGCACCGGTTGCTATTATCACAGAGTCGGCTGTATAGAGTTCATCGCCTGCCCAGAGCTTGAATGGTCGGCTTGTGAAATCAACTTTAGTGATGTCTTTGGTCAAGCAAACAGTCCCAAACTTTTCAGCTTGTTTACGAAATAAATCCATCATCTCCGGTCCCATAATGCCATCAGGGAAACCAGGATAATTCTCGACCTCAGTCGTTATCGTAAGCTGTCCACCGGGTTGACTCCCCTCAAAAAGCAGCGGACTCAAGTTTGCGCGTCCTGTGTAAATCGCTGCTGTGAACCCTGCCGGACCCGAACCGATTATTGTTACTTTATGATGTTTCTCGTTCATCTTCAATTTCCTTTATATTTTTTACTGCTTTTATGTTCTCAATAAATTTTTTATGCTTGATCCTTTTGATGGGAGAATTTTTGAATCTCTCATTAAATTCTTGAGATGAGATGCTTTCAAGCTCAGAAAGATTCGGATTAATGTTGTCTTCGTGGGGATAAAATTCCGAAATATTTGTGTCACTTGCAAATTTATGGGTCCACGGACAAACATCCTGACAGATATCGCAGCCATAAATCCAGTTTTGTTGAAAACTCAACTCGTTGAGATATTTACCGGATAACTCCGGATCCATCGTCCCTTTGTTTTCGATGGTTTGATAAGAAATACACTTCCTTGCATCTAAAACATAAGGTTCAACTATTGCGTTTGTCGGACACGCACCAATACATAGCGTGCAATCGCCGCATTGGTCAATTGAATAAATATCAGATTCGAGTTCAACATTTATCAGAATGATACCTATAAAAAACCAGGAGCCGAATTGTGGTGAGATAATAAGTGAATGTTTCCCTTGCCAGCCAATACCCGCCCTTTGTGCCCACGCTTTTTCCATTACAGAACCTGAATCGACATAAACTTTACCATCAGTTTTTGGGGCGACACTTTTAATGTAGGTAAATAGTTCGTTAAGTTTTTGTTCGACTACGATATGATAATCATCTCCCCAGGCATATCTTGAAATATTTCCCACTTTCGCATCATTGCTGCGTTGGTTATCCGTGTAATAATTAGCAGCCGTAACAATAACTGACTTTACTTCCGGGAAAATAAGTTTAGGGTCAAGTCTTTTTTTAATATTTTTCCCCATCCACTTCATATCGCCGTGATAATTTTTAAACAGCCACTCAGCTAATTTCCCTCCTTCGGCTTCTAACTTTTCGGGTTTTGTGAATCCGATTTTTGAAAACCCCAATTCAAGTGCATGTTGTATTATTTTTTCTTTTGTGGTTAACATTCAAAAATAATAATAAATGGATTTCAACCTATGTAAGTCGACAAGGCTTGACGACCTACAATAATTGAATCACTTCACCAACACCAAAACCTTTTTCGTTCGATGCGATAGTGGCGGCTGTAACTTTCGGGTCGTGCTCAAAAACTAATGTCCATTTTTCTTCATAAGCAGGACCCATTATTTTTTTCTTTTCTTCTAATGTTACTAACGGCTGCAAATCGTAACCCATAATAAATGGCAGGGGTATATGCGAAGACATCGGAACTAAGTCGGCGGCAAACAAAACTGTGTTTTGCCCGTCAGATATTTTTGGAATTTGCTGCATCGCAGTATGACCATTCAACAAAATTAAATTTATACCGGGGAACAACTCAAACTCTCCCTCAACTAATTCTAAAACGCCAAATTCTTTTAGCGGTAGGAAATCTTCCTTAAAAAAACTCGCTTTATCGCGGTCTGTAGGATTGAGTGCCCAATTCCATTGTTCTTTCTGAACGTAATATTTCGCATTCGGGAATGTCGGTTTTAAAATTCCTGCATCGTCAAATGTCGAACCACCGGCGTGGTCAAAATGCAAATGCGTGAGTATTACATCTGTTATTTCGCTTGGTGTAATGTGATATTTTTGTAATGATGAAATAAGGTTGGTTGAGGTTGTATCAATCTTGTAGATATCTTTTAACTTCTGGGACATCTTTGGGCTATTCCCAGTATCGACTAAAATCTTTTTCCCACCGCCGACAATCAAAAGACTTCTTGTAACCATTTCGATACGGTTTAATTCGTCGGGTGGATTTGTTTTTCGCCATAACGATTGCGGTACAACTCCGAACATCGCTCCGCCGTCAAGTGCAAATCTGCTCGTTTCAATCGTCCATATTTCGTAATCGCCAATCTTCATTTTCTTCTCCAACTAATAAAAAATAAAGGTCGGTTATTATTATCAACTAATAGTAAATCCGACCTGTTCATTATAAATTCTACTAACAAAATTTAAATCTCTAACTGAAGTTACGCAGAATTGACTTTTTGTCATGTTGATCCCGACTAGTCGGGAGAAACATCTAAAAATAGCTCGAATTTGAGGTTTAAGATTCTTCACTTCGTTCAGAATGACTCTTTTGCGTAACTTCAGTCTCTAAACAAATTTCAGATTATCTCATCTGAGGGCTGGTGCACCTCAAGTACAAAAATTCGATAGAGTGTTTAAAACTTATTGTTTAAATCGCGAAGGGGCTTCGCTCAACGCTAAAAATGTTTTATCCGGATGTATAAGTTTTGCTTTGTTATATAACGCTTCTTCTGTTTCCGGGCGATTCGGATCGGGAACGCAGCAATCAACCGGGCAAACGGCAGCACATTGTTCTTTATCGAAGTGCCCGACACATTCGGTGCATTTTTCCGGAACTATGTAATAAAGATCGTTCGACAAAGCATCGAACATTTGACCGTTTAACTCATATTGAACACCGCCGGCATAAATAGCGGTATTTGGACATTCGGGTTCACACGCACCACAATTGATGCATTCTTCTGTAATAAATGTTGCCATATCTAAAATCTCCTTGTTTTATTGTGTTTAGCCTGCCCGCCGTCCCGCTTTTCGGGATTTTGGCAGGCGGGGTGAATATTTCGTTAAAAAATTAGTTTCAAAAATTACTCTGCAATTATACTAAAAAGATGTGAAAAATACAATCTTATTTTTTATCAAAATAATCCGGATAAATTGCCTTAGCACAATAACGTCTTCATTTATTCCTCCATTTATAATCGTTCCACATTTTCCCAGAGGGTAGGCAAAGACCGTGCTGCTTGACTTCAGATATTTCCTTAACCTTTATAAACTTTTTAAATGTGCTTTCATTCGATATAATATAGAATATCAAAAATCCAAAATCAAACTCCATCGTACAATTTTAAATGCTAAAATACTTCGCTTCCGGATGATGAACTATGATTGCTGAAGTCGATTGTTCAGGTATTAAATGAAATTCCTCCGTCAATTCAACTCCAATCCTTTCAGGTTGTAAAATCTCGAATAACTTTGTTTGGTCTTCTAAATTCGGACAAGCCGGATAACCGAAACTGTAGCGTGAACCTTGATAACCCTGCGAAAAAAGTTTTTTCATTTCCTTCGAATCCTTTAAATGAATGCCTAATTCTTCACGAATTTTTTTATGCCACATTTCAGCTAATGCTTCTGCGGTTTCTACACTTAATCCGTGAAAGTATAAATACTCCTTATATTTATCAGATGAAAATAGTTTTTGTGAATATGCGGATGCAACCTTCCCAACTGTAACAAGTTGGATTGCTACCACATCGATTTTACCCGATTCTTTGGAAACGAAGAAATCGGACAGGCTGAGTAGGCGATCAGATTTTTGACGGGGGAAAGTGAACCGAAGCCACTCTTTTAAATTTGGGATTTCGGATTTGGGATTTCGGATTTCTGATGGGTTGTAGATAATTAAATCGTTACCGTCCGAGTTACAGGGGAAGTAACCGTAAACAACTTTCGGTTGGAGAAGATTTTCTTGTTTGCATTTTACTTTTAATGATTCGAATTCAGGATAAATTTCTTCCTTTACAAATTTTTTATAATCTTCCTCCGACTTATCCCCTTTATAAACTTGCCACTGTCCTTTTATCAGCGCAGTTTCGTTTATGTATTTGAACACTTCATCTAATGAAATATCTTCAACCACTTTTGAACCCCAAAACGGTGGATTTGGAATTTCTGTCTGATAAATTTCTTTCCGCATTCCGGTATTAATTGGGGTTTGCTCTTTTCGTACACTTGTTAAAGATTTGTTTATTAAATTAGTTTGAGGTTTTGTTATTTGTTGGGATTTGGATTTGACTACATGCTCCATAAATTTTAATCCGTCGAAAGCATCGTTTGCATACTCTACCGTGCCACCATAAATATTTCGCAAATCTTCTTCAACGAAACGGCGAGTCAAAGCGGCACCACCGAGGACAACCGGTAATTGAACATTTCGCTCATTCAACACTTCCAGGTTGTCTTTCATAATTGCAGTTGATTTTACCAGCAGTCCGCTCATACCGATTGCGTCGGCTTTATTTTCAATAGCCGCTTGCAGCATACTTTCAATCGGAACTCTAATACCCAAATTTATAATGCGATACCCGTTATTACTTAAAATTATATCAACCAGATTTTTACCAATATCGTGTACATCTCCTTTCACGGTTGCAAGCACCATCGTGCCTTTTGCCTGTGCAGACGATTTTTCCATCAACGGTTCTAAATAAGCTACAGCCGTTTTCATAACTTCAGCCGATTGGAGGACGAACGGAAGCTGCATTTTGCCTGCGCCAAAATATTCGCCTACTACTTTCATCCCGTTTAATAAAATTTGGTTTACTATTTCAAGCGGCTTATAATCTTTCAAAGCTTCTTCTAAATTGCTTTGTAGATTGGTTTTGTCGCCGTCGATTATATTATACTTTAGGCGATCTTCAACCGATTTAATTTCTTGATGAATAGTTTCAGGAGTCTCAGTTTTCTTTTCGGAATAAAAATTTATGAATTCTATTAGCGGGTCATAATCACTTGTGTGTTCATTGAAAATTAATTTACGGCATATTTCCTGCTCCGCTTCGCTAATCTTGAACAGTGGTAAAATTTTGGAAGCATGCACAATCGCCATATCAAGTCCATTTTGAACTGCATAATGCAGGAAAACACTATTCAGTACTACACGCGATTTCGGACTCAAACCGAATGATATGTTGCTTAGGCCTAAACTTGTATTTACATTTGGAAAACGTTTTTTTAGTCGGTGGATTGCTTCAAGCGTCGCGATAGCTGAATTGCGGAATTCTTCATCCCCCGAACCCAACGTAAAAGTTAAGAGATCAAAGATAAGGTCGGTTTCTTTTATCCCGTATTTATTTGTTGCAAGGTGGTACATCCGTTCGGCAATTTCAATCTTCTGTTCAACAGTTTTTGCCATTCCCGATTCGTCTATCGTTAGTGCGATAACAGCGGCGCCATACCGCTTACATAATTCCATTACTCTTGCAAAATGTCCTTCGCCATCTTCCAAATTCACTGAATTAATTATTGCTTTCCCCGCATATTGTTGTAACGCCGTTTCAATCGCATCCAGATTAGTTGAATCTATCATCAATGGGACTGTAATTTGCGTATTATATCTGCGAACGATTTCTTGAATATCAGTAATTTCGTTGCGTCCTGTATATGCAACGCTCAAATCGAGTATGTGCGATCCTTGACGAACTTCTTCTTTTCCGAAAGCAATCATTCCCTCCCAATCTTCTTTCAACAGCAACTCACGAAAAGCTTTGCTGCCGTTGGAATTCATTCTTTCGCCAACGAGTATTGGTGGCAAATCAATTTTTAAGGGAACACTTTGATACAAACTGGAAACACTTGGTGCGAATTCGAATTTTCGCCGTTTAACAGAAACGGTGCCAACACCTTGAGCAAGTTTTCGGATATGCTCGTTTGTAGTTCCGCAACATCCGCCGACTATGTTCACTCCGAAATCTTTTACATAATGTGAGAGTGTTTTTGTAAATTCATCGGGAGTAAGATGATAATGTGCTTTCCCTCCAATATTTTCAGGGATACCGGCATTAGGCATACAGAAAATTGGGAAGGGGCTACTTGTTTGTAAATAACGGATATGTTCAGACATTTCCTGTGGGCCGGTTGCACAGTTTACTCCGAACGCATCAATCGGGAACGGTTCGATTGCGGCGAGAGCCGCTGAAATTTCAGTGCCTAAAAGCATCGTTGAAGTTGTCTCGATTGTAACCGAAACTATTACAGGAATATTTTTCATTAAATCTTTCAGACAAGTATAAATTCCGGCAAGTGCAGCTTTTGTTTGAAGAACATCCTGGCAGGTTTCAACGACTAACAAATCAACACCCCCCTCGATTAAACCTTTCGCTTGAATATAAAAAGTTTTTTCAAGTTCTTTGAATGAAATGTGTCCGAGTGAAGGAAGTTTAGTTGTCGGTCCGATTGATCCTGCAACGAAGCGAGGATGTTCAGCAGAATAAAATCCTGAAGCAACATTCTTTGCTAATATTGCAGCTTTGTAATTCAGTTCATAAGTTTTGCTGGCTAACTCGTATTCGTCGAGGACTATTGATGCGCCGCCGAATGTATTAGTCTCGATTACGTCGCATCCTGCTGTTAAAAAATCAGTGTGCACTATTTCGACAGCCAAGGGTTTTGAGACTACAAGATATTCGTTGCATCCAAAATATTTTTCACCGCCAAAATCATCGGGGTTTAAATTTTGGGTTTGCAAATTCGTCCCCATCGCTCCATCGAAGACGATTACTTTTTGTTTTAATATGTCTGAGAATGTTTTCAAATAATTTATCTATTTCTATTATGACCTTGTTTCCTTCAGGGAACCAATTTGTTATCTCAGGATAGAGAATTTTATGTTATTATCTTTTTGCTTTAATTTATTAGCAGTGGATATTCGTGTAATTCGTGGCATATTTAAACCAGAACAATTAGATTAATGAAGCTTTCTTACCACATTATAATATTCGTCCACAATCTTTCTTACAATTTCGCCCGCGGGTAAGATTTCCTTGATCATCCCGGCACATTGTCCGGCTTCGATTTCACCTTCATCTAAATTGCCTTCTAAAATTGCCATCCGCTCGCGACCTTTACCGAGTAAATTCGCAAGTTCTTCTGTCGTTGCACCACGATTTTCAGCTTCACTAATTTGTTGAGAAAATTTGTTTTTAATCAGACGAACAGGTGTTACTTTTTTCAAAATTAATACAGTGCTGTTATCGGCAGAATCAACAATCGCACGCTTGTAGTTATCGTGTGCCGATGATTCGACCGAAGCTGCAAATCGCGTTCCTATCTGCACGCCTACAGCACCGAGTGCAAATGCCGCCGCCATTCCCCTGCCGTCGGCAATTCCGCCTGCTGCAATAACAGGAATTTTTACAGCATCAACCACTTGTGGAATTAAAACAAAAGTAGTGATCTCATCCAACCCGTTATGCCCGCCCGCTTCAAAACCTTCGGCAACAACAGCATCGCAGCCGACACTTTCTGCCTTCAGGGCATATTTAACAGAAGGAATTACGTGAACTACAACGCATCCGGCTTTCTTTAATTTGTCGATAAATTTACCGGGATGGCCTGCGGATGTAAAAACAATTTTTACTCCCTCATCAATTGTAACATTTATCAAATCTAAGGCATCGCCGCGTAACAATGGAATATTTACACCGAATGGTTTATCCGTTTTATTTTTGGCTTTCCGGATTTGTTCGCTAAGTAAATCCGGCTTCATCGATCCGGCGCCAATCAATCCGAGTCCGCCAGCCTCTGATACTGCGGCTGCTAATTTATAACCCGACACCCAAACCATACCCGCTTGAATTATAGGGAATTGAATCTTAAACAATTCAGTAATTCGTGTTTTCAATTTTATCTTCCTGAAATAAATTCCGTGATGGGTGATGATACAAACGACATTGAGTAAAACGCAAAGCTATTTGAATCCGGAATCAATTTCAAAATATGCTCTCCGAATTCAGCGTTGTTCACGACATTATATAGTTTCGGATTATCTATCATCAGAAAACTCCTTCCAGCTTCATCAATACATACATCCTGCCCGGCATTTTGTTTAGAAAGATAGTTCCCATCCTGTTGAACGAATACTTTGAAGTCATTTTCATTTTCTGGCTTTATAACAACATTTACCTCTTTCGCTTGATACTGTGCAATCATATATGCTTCGCCCGGTATTTCGTTTTCAACTTTCACAAAATATTTATTTACTAACCAATTGCCGTGCAAATATACCCTCCCCTCCAAGTAATAATGAGGGTCGTGGTAATCATTAATTGATTGCGGAAAATATCCTTCCGTATTTCCAATATTTCCGCGTTGGTAGCCGACAAATATTTCGGGAGTAGATTTATAGCAATGCACACTTTGCTTATCTTCTTCACGAATTGGTTTCATTATTTCTGGAAATTCTCCGCGATATCCTGCATCAGCAAGAAGATATTGAATTGCACTTTCCAATGATAGATATGAACCTTCCCCTTCTTGGATATAGCGTATGAATCCAGACTTATCAATCAAATAAGATGATGGTAATAAACGTGTGCGGAATAAATTCCCCACAAGAAAATCATTATCCAAAACGATTGGATATTTTATTTCATTTCGGAAAATGCTTCGCTGGACGAAAGCCGGTTCTTTTGCAAACGGAAATTTTGGTGTATGCACTCCGATTAAAATCAGACCATATTCGAAATATCTTCTGAACCATTCTTTGAGATAAGGTAACGAGCGGAGCGAATTTTGGTCGGTAGCATCCCAGAAATTAATCAGGAATACATTCCCTCGATTAGCCGAGAGTATAATTGGTCCGGAATTGAACCAGTGGTCGCCGTATATTTCGGGGGCTCTATATTTTTGTTCGAGTAAGTTCATGAATTAACCTTCTAACATTGAAAATGTAGTCAATTTTCACTTATTAAACAAGAAATCTTTTTACTTCAGCTTTTCAAGTTTCGGCCGTATTACAAATTTACAATATGCCGCATCCGGATTTTTCTCAAAATAATTTTGATGATATTCTTCCGCCGGATAAAAGTGAACGAGTGGTTTTATCTCAGTAACGATTGTATCGTCAAATTGCCTTTGTGCTTCCAACTTTGATTTTTCTGCTGATATTTTTTGTTTTTGGTTATGATAAAAGATCCCCGAGCGATATTGCGTTCCGACATCCGCTCCCTGCCGGTTCAAAGTTGTTGGGTCGTGTGCCTTCCAAAATACGTCTAACAGTTTCTCATAACTGATTTTGGCTGGGTCGAAAGTAATCTCAACGACTTCGGCATGACCTGTTTTTCCGGTACAAATTTCTTCGTAGGTTGGGTTTACTTTGCTCCCCCCCGAATAACCTGAAATAACACTAACTACACCGGGCAATGTTTGGAAAACTGCTTCAGTACACCAGAAGCATCCACCACCGAGTGTGGCTTTTTCATATTGATTCATTTGTACTCCTTTTATTTGGAAAGTTGAGAATAATGCCAATAATAAAAATGTGATTGTTTTCATAATACTAATAACTTTAGTTAAATAACTATCACTTTCGTGTAATCGTTCCTGAGAATTTGACATCGAACCATTTATTATATATCTTTTAAAAAAATATCAGGACAATACATGAAACTAAAAGATATAAAATGTGCATTGTGCAGTAACCGCTCGAAAAGCATTTTCTGTAATTTAGCTCAAAAACAAATTAACAAACTTGATTCAGAAAAATCTGTTCAAAGATACGAAAAAGGACAAATCGTTTTCTATGACGGGAATCCCGCTTTTGCCGTATATTGCATTTTCTCCGGCTTAGTAAAACTATTCAAGACCAATAGGAATGGAGATCAGTATATCATAAGACTGTTAAAAAGTGGTGACATGTTAGGTTATCGTGCGGTATTGGAGGGAGAATTTTATACTGCAACCGCTGAAGCATTAGAACCCACAATTGTTTGCACAATCCCTCGAGAAAGGTTTTTCAAAATTTTAGAAGCCGACAGAATCGCTTCATTATGTTTATTGAAAAAGATGGCTGAAGAAATCCGGATATCTGAAGAAAAAATGATTTCGCATACACAAGAAACAGTCCGTCAGCGAACCGCTCGAATGCTTTTGTATCTTATTGACCGCCTCGAAAGAAAGGGAAAAAGAAGTCTGTCTCTAAAAACACCTCTACTTCGAGTTGAGATGGCACAAATAGTAGGCACAACACCGGAAACTTTTTCGCGGACTCTGCACGAACTGGATAAACTGGGTATTATAAAGCTTACTCGCACCGATATAGTTATCGAAAAATTGGACTCACTGAAAAATATAGTTGAAGAGAGGGAAAAACTGACTTAATTTAAATCAACTAAATAGATAATTAGTATCATTGTTTTCTGTATCTATTATGATTATAGTTTATGAGCGGTAGTTCATTAATTCTTTAATTTTAACAATGGAGGTAGTATGCAAACAAGATTATTAATCATAATAACCTTTGCACTGCCTTTGGAACGCTGGATGGAAAAAAAAACGCCGCAAGCCAGTAGGTGAGCGGACAGTCTTGACGATACATCCACTATATGAGATGTCGAAACTGAACATTTATATTGCAAAAGGGATTTTGATGAAATAGCTGAACGTTCTAAACAAAAAACAAATAAAGGAGTAACTATCATGAACATTTTTAAAATCTTAATTTTTGCAGTTGCGATACTATTTATCGCTGGAACTGCATCGGCACAAAGCTTGACACCAAAAGAGGCGTTGGGAAAGGCAATTTTCTTCGATTCAAATTTATCCACACCTACAGGTCAATCGTGTGCAAGCTGCCATTCACCCGAGACCGGCTTTACAGGTCCGAGTTCTGAAATCAATTCTACTACAGTAGTTTACCCGGGTGCTATCCCGACGAGATTTGGAAACCGAAAACCACCAACAGCAGCGTACGGTGGCAAAAGTCCGATTATGTATAAAAAATTGAAAGACAATTTGTTTATCGGAGGTATGTTCTGGGATGGAAGAGCGACTGGTTGGGAATTAGGTGATCCTTTAGCTGAACAGGCACGAGGACCTTTCCTAAATCCAGTTGAACAAAACAACGCGAGCAAAGAAGTTGTTATCAACAAAATCCAAAATTCGGACTATGCAACTCTGTTCACTCAAGTATATGGACACAATGCCTTTGACAACATTGAGATGGCGTACAATCAGGTCGCAGATGCAGTTGCAACATACGAGCGATCTGCTGAAGTAAATCCGTTCACTTCTAAGTTCGATTATCACTTGCAGGGTAAGGTAAAATTGACAAAACAGGAAAAAAATGGAGAGCAAATTTTCAACTCATCCGGAAAATGTGCAAATTGCCATATTAGCAAACGGCACGATAAGAATACACCGCCACTATTCACCGATTTTTCATACGATAATTTAGGAATGCCAAAGAATCCAGATAATCCGTTTTATACCCAACTACCAGAAATTAATCCAGACGGAGTTAATTGGATCGATAAAGGCCTTGGCGGATTTTTAGAAACAGTTCCCCAATATTCACAGTATGCAGCCGAGAACTACGGAAAGCATAAAGTCCCCACACTTCGGAATGTTGACAAAAGACCTTACGAAGGATTTGTAAAATCATACGGACATAACGGATTTTTTAAGAGTTTAAAAGATATTGTCCACTTTTACAATACTCGAGATGTTGGAATGTGGCCCCCGCCGGAAGTACCTATGAATGTGAATACTGCTGAATTAGGAAATCTTGGTTTATCCTCCGAAAATGAGGATGCGATTGTTGCATTTTTGAAGACACTTTCGGACGGGTATATGCTTCCGCTTGCTCGTAATAGTATTGCCGATGGGTCTCCAACGAATTTCGGTCTATTACAAAATACACCAAATCCATTTAATCCGAGCACGCAGATTCGCTACGAACTGCCAATTGCCGGCTATGTAACATTGAAGGTGTACAACACCTTAGGACAGGAGATAGCCACGCTTGTTGATGGGGTTCAAGAGGCAGGATTCAAGTCTGTATTGTTTGATGCCAGTAATCTACCAAGCGGGATGTATTTCGCCCGGCTTGTTGCTGACGGACTTACACAGACACGTAAAATGCTCCTGCTGAAATAGTATCAAATGTTGTAATAGTAAGTAACGTTTAATTAAAATATAAGGCGATATTATACATTGGCAGTGTAAGGGTTTTGCAAAAACCTTTGCACTGCTTTTTTAAACTACACAAGGAGTTTTTCATGAATAAAACTTTTATAATATTTTTCGGTTTAATAATTTTTGCTATTATTGTCTATGCGTCTTCAGGTGGACCACCCGCTGCACGAACAGGTGCACCCGGGGAAGGTAATTGCACAGGTTGTCACACCTCGTTTCCGGTTAATTCCGGTTCAGGTACATTGACTATAATCGCTCCATCCAATTATATCCCAGGTAACACATATCCGATCACAATTCAATTACAGCAATCTGCTCAAAGTCGTTGGGGATTCCAGATCACAGCTCTCACTACGGGCAATCAACCAGCGGGAACACTACTCGTTACGGATGCGACTAATACACAAAAAGTTGTATCAACGCGGCAATATATCCACCAGACTTCTGCCGGAACATTTAATGGTACAGCTAATGGACCCGTCCAATGGCAATTAAATTGGCAAGCACCAGCCACCAACCTCGGCACTATCACTTTCTATGCTGCAGGAAATGCCGCAAACGGAGATGGTTCAACGGGCGGCGACTATATTTACACTAAATCTGCTTCAGTTCCTGTACTTTTAGGAAGTATTTCGGGAATGAAATATCACGACCAAAATGCGAACGGAACCAAAGACCCACTCGAACCTGCCTTGCAAAATTGGCAAATTAAATTGGGCGGTGCGAAAATCGATTCTGCCTTCACCGACCAAAACGGTTTATACTTATTTCCGAACTTGTCCGATGGATTGTATGAAGTCAGTGAAGTAATTAAATCCACGTGGATACAAACTGCACCCAACCCTCCTTCCTATTCATTGAATATCAGTGGTGGTACTGTTCACACAAATATCGATTTTGGAAATGCGCGGCTTGGTACAATCTCCGGAAAAAAATTCCACGATCTAAATCAAAACGGAATAATGGACGGAGATGAACAAGGAATTGCTGATTGGAAAATTTATTCTTTACGAACCTTGCCATCCGAGTTACCTGACTCGGTCTTCACCGATATAAATGGTAATTACTCTTTCGTCAATTTAATAAATGGCACTTACATTCTTTCAGAAGAATTAAAAAACCGATGGATACAAACCCATCCCCCCGATACTGGAACATACGTTGTAAATTTAGAACTAAATCAATTTATCACGGATCTTAATTTTGGGAACAAATCTTTAGATACGACCATACGAATTTCTGCCCGCTCTGGTTGGAATATGTTATCTATACCACTTATTGTTGAAGACTACAGAAAAACTTCGTTATTTCCATTAGCAGTTTCTTCAGCTTTCATGTACAAAGTCGGTATCGGTTATGATACACGAGATACTTTAGATAATCAAATCGGTTACTGGCTGAAATTCGGAAATAATCAAAATATTGACATTACAGGCATCGAAATTTCTGAAGATACTGTAGATGTACTTTCTGGGTGGAACTTGATAGGAACAATTTCGCATCCTGTTGCAATTGCATCAATTATAAAGGAACCCGGTTCCCTTATCACTTCACATTATTATGGATATTCCGCAGGTTATTTCATCACCGATACACTAAGACCTGGCTTTGCATATTGGGTTAAAGTTAATCAAGACGGAAAATTAATTTTGAAAAAATAACTTTATTTTTTAATCCATATACTTCCCCGCTCCAGAATTTGTGGCGGGGATTTTTTTTGCCTTTCCCCCATCTTTTTGTTATCATTACACTGAAATTAAATTAAAGGAATATAATCATGTTAATTAAATCATTCGTATGGCTTTCGATAATTACATTTGCTCTTATCGGTTGCACAAAAAAGGAAACTAAAATGGAAAGAATCTATAAATTAGAACGCATCGGTCCTGCACAGGTTGTACAGTTGTATGCTGATGGCTTCGATCAATTAACACCAAAAGAAAAAATATTTTCTTACTACTTACACTTAGCCGGACTCGCAGGCAGAGATATTGCAATCGACCAGCACCATCGGGACGCACTTGAAGTCCGCACTCTCTTTGAACAAATCTACTTATATCAAAGTGGCATAGATACAAATACAATCAAAAATTTAATTAAGTATTTAAAACTATTCTGGATAAACAACGGTTTTTACGATAACATAACATCTAAGAAATTCATACCTGAAGTTACATTTGAAGAACTTAAACAGGCTTGTGAGAAAGCACAGCAGAACGGTGCAATGCTTTCAAACGAAAAAGAAACACTGGAACAAAAACTTAATCGTTTAAAAGAAATAATATTCAATCCAAACTATGAACCGCAAATGACTAACAAAACTCCCGGTGAGGATTGGATAAAAGGAAGCGGTGTAAATTTTTATGAGAGGAATATTTCCTACAGTGAAATCGAAAAATGGGCAAAAGCAGGGGACGAAAAAAATCCGCTCAATTCAAAAGTTGTGAAAGAGAAAGGAAAGTTAGTAGAAAATATCTGGCGTGCCGGTACTGATGGTATTGCACCCGGCTTATATGCCGAACCTCTCTCTCATGTTATCAAATATCTCGAAATGGCAATCCCCTACGCAGCAAACGATCATCAAGCCGAAACCGTACGATTGTTAATTAAATATTTAAATTCGGGTGATTTAAACGATTTCAGAAATTACAATATCAGTTGGGTGAAAGATTCCTCAAGTGTTGATTTTATACTTGGATTCATCGAAGTTTACCTTGACCCACGCGGACAAAAAGCAGAATGGGAATCTGCAATCTTCTTTACAAATCCTGAACAAACAAAGTTAATGCAAAATTTAGCAAAGTATGCTCAATACTTTGAGGACGAAGCGCCTTGGGCTGATATGTATAAAAAGAAAATTGATAAATCGCCAATAGCTAATGTAATTAATGTGATTGGTTCAACCGGTGGAACCGGACCTGTAAGTCCAATCGGAATAAATCTCCCGAACGAACAAGCGATTCGTGAACAGTACGGAAGCAAAAGTGTTCTTCTGCACAACATCGTTGAAGCCTATGATAAATCGACAGGTTTAGAAATGATAAAGGAATTTGCGTTCGATGAAGCTGAGATTGAGATGCAAGAAAAATTTGGGTCGAAAGCCGATAATTTACATACTGCAATGCACGAAGTTATTGGACACGGTTCAGGAAAAGTGAGCGACAAGTTGCAAGGCAAAGACCCTTCCGATTTTTTACCCGGCTATTACAACACGCTTGAAGAAACCCGCGCCGATCTGATTGCACTTTGGAACGCATTCGATTCTAAAATTGTGGATATTGGTTTTGCTAAGGATGAAAGCGAAGTTCGTAAAATCGGTGAAACAATGTATCAGCAAACTATACGGGTTGCCTTAACACAACTTCGCAGGATTGGAAAGAGCAACCAGTTAGAACAAGACCACATGAAAAACCGGCAAGTGATTGCCCATTACATTATGGAGAATTCGACTGCAGTGCAAATTGAAAAACGTGATGGTAATACTTATTATCGGGTTGTTAATTATGAGGAAATGAAAAATACCGTAGGCAAACTATTAGCTGAAGTAATGCGCATAAAAGCAGAAGGCGATTTAGAAGCTGCCAAAAAGTTGATTGATGAATACGGTTTCAAAGTAAATACCGAATTGAGAGATGAAGTTCAGAGGCGCGCAGAGTTACTCGACCTTCCACTTTACACAGGATTCGTAATGCCGAAACTTGAACCGGTTCTCGATCCAGAAGCAAAAATTGTTGATGTTAAAGTAAGTTATCCGCTCGACCTCACAACGCAGATGTTGGAGTATTCTGCATTTACAAATAAGCGTCGCTAATTTAAAAATTGTATTCGTCAACAACTTTTCTTAATTTTCGTTAAGAAAAATCATAAAGAAATAATTTAGAAGGAACTCGTAAATGAAAATTGGAATATTAACAGGTGGCGGCGATGTCCCGGGTTTAAATCCAGCTATAAAAGCTGCAGTCCATCGTGCTATTGATGCAGGCAATGAAGTAATCGGGATACGTAAAGGTTGGGGCGGATTATTCAATTTTAATCCGGACGACCCACAAAGCTTTGATGAAAATTTTATGCTCCTGACAAAAACTACAACACGCACAATTGACCGCAGCGGAGGGACCGTATTACATACCTCAAGAACAAATCCTGCAAAAGTGCGTCCCAAAGAAATACCGGCATTCTTAATTGATAAATATAAAAGTAATGAACAGGGCATGTATGTCGATTGTACGTCTCATATACAAAAAGTTTTGCAACATTTAAAAATAGACGCTTTAATAGCTATTGGCGGCGACGATACATTGAGCTATGCTGTTCATTTACATAAAACCGGTTTTCCTGTAGTTGCAATTCCAAAAACGATGGATAACGATGTTTTCGGTACCGATTATTGTATCGGCTTTTCAACTGCAATCACTCGCAGCGTTGATTTTATAGATGCTTTAAGAACACCCGCAGGTTCGCACGAACGGATTGCAGTAATAGAACTTTTTGGAAGATACTCCGGCGAAACCTCTTTGATATCTGCTTATCTCGCCGGTGTAGATAGAGCGATAATTTCCGAAGTTGATTTTGATATCGAAAAATTGTGTAAGTTTTTAGATGCAGATAAACGCGCAAATCCAAGCAGCTATGCTTTGATGACAATTTCGGAAGGAGCTAAATTGGTTGGAGGCGATATGATAATTACTGGCGAACCGGATGCTTACGGACATAAAAAGTTAGGCGGTATCGGTTATATTGTATCGCAAGAAATCCAAAAACGAACCGGTCATCTCACAATTTATCAGCAGCTTGCCTACCTGATGCGCAGCGGTGAACCCGATGCTCTCGACCGCATGGTGGCTACAAGCTACGGTTATTTAGCTGCTGATTTGATAAACGCAAAGCAATTCGGAAAAATGGTGGCTCTGCAAGATGGAAAGTACACTACTGTTTCGATAGATATTACATCGCAAGGACAAAAGCGTGTTGATGTGCGTGAACTTTATGATGCCGAGAACTACAAACCGCGCATCAAACACTTTTTGAACAAACCGATGTTTTTGTATTGATTGCAAAGTGCGACACACTTTAAACTCTGTTCAGATGCTGTAAGTGAGTCGCACTTATTCTTCATAATTCAATGTTCAACATTCGATTTTCAAATAAAAACAAAGCTAACTTTACATTACTAACTAAAAAGGCGGTTGTTTATTAATGTCAAATAAGAATGAAAAACATAATTTTAATTGAACCTTCGGCGCCGGGATTTCACATATACTCACGCTACCATTTACCCCGTCTCGGTTTGCCGATTTTCGGAGCAATGCTAACTGAACGCGGCTACAACGTAACAATTTTTCATCAGGATATGACGCCGCTCAATTGGGAAACAATTTTAACATCCGATTTAGTCGGCATTTCAACAATCACAAGCACCGCTCCCGAAGCGTACCGCATCGCTTCAAAAATAAAAACCTTCAATCCCACAATTCCCGTCGTTATGGGCGGACCTCATGTAACTTTTCTCGTTGATGAAGCTTTGAGCGAAGGTGCCGACTTTGTTGTCCGCGGCGAAGGTGAGAATTCTTTCATTGAACTGATAAAATGGTTGGAAAACAGCAGCACCGATGTAAAAGAAATCAGAGGTATTTCATACAAAATCGGGAACAAAGTTTTTCACAATCCTGAAAGCACTGCTATCGATAATCTCGATTCTCTTCCCTTCCCTGATTTTAAAGTAATGCGTAACTACCAAAAAATATCCAACATAATTTTGCAGACATCACGCGGGTGCCCTTTCGATTGTAAGTTTTGTTCGGTAATTAAAATGTTCGGGCAGGAATGCAGATTTCATTCTGTGGAGTATGTAATTGAAGAAATAAAATATTTAAAAAATATTTTGGGAAATAAACCGGTTTTCTTTTACGATGATAATTTTTTGATAAATAAAGAAAGAACAAAACTACTTTTAGAAAATATCATCCGGAATAATCTTGATATAAAATGGAGTGCACAGGTTAGAATAGAAACGGGATACGACAAGGAACTTTTAGAGTTGATGCGAAAAAGCGGCGGCAATATTTTATACATTGGCTTTGAAACGGTTAGCAAAGAAACTATGCAAGCATACCACAAGCGCCAAAATATAGAACGGTATCCAGAAGCAATCAAAAATATACACAAGCAGCAAATCCGCATCCATGGTATGTTCGTAATTGGGGCAGATACCGATACGATTTCGACAGCCAGACAAACAGCGGAGTTTTCGCTGAAAAATAAATTAGATACTGTGCAGTTTATGATACTAACTCCGTTACCCGGCACTGATACATTCAACGAGTTGAAAGCTGAAAATCGGATTATTAGTTACGATTGGAGTCTCTACGATGCACACCACGTCGTTTTTCAGCCAAAGCTGATGTCGGCGTTTCAGCTTCAAGTTAGTTCTATGTTGGAAGCAACTCCGAAGTTTTATTCAAAACTCCAATCGTTCAAGCGTGGAGTTGCAAGTTTACTCTCAATCTCAATATTACTCCCATCGTGGAAAACTAAATTTGATAATTTTGTACTTACCGCTTATGCGCACCGCCTTATAAAAAAGTGGATAAAAGTAAACCGCGAATGGTTGAATATATTGAAGATAAGAGATAAGATTACTAATGGTTAATGGTTAATGGACAATAGCCAATGGTCAATTCCAAAGTTACACGAAAAACGTAGAACGTTTCGAGTCAGCGAAAGAAGTGGAGCTAACTTGTATGTAACTTTGAGAATCCCGCTGAATGAAATGAAGCGGGATGGGCAATTGGCAATCCTCCTACGCCACTTTGTGGTTTCGGCGGACAAGTTAGCAATTAATACGCTCCTTTTCCAAATAACACAACAGGAATCGTTTCGAATAAAATTTCTAAATCAAACATAATCGACTGATTTTCGATGTAGTATAAATCGAGCAGAACCATTTCTTTAAAGCTCAACTCTCTCCTTCCTGATATCTGCCACAGTCCGGTGATACCGGGTTTAGCATTCGCTCTCAACTTATAATATCCACCGATTGTATTTTCGGGTGTAATATTACTTAAATCTGCAATCGAGAGAGGCCTCGGTCCGACAAGACTCATATCACCCTTTAACACATTAAAGAATTGTGGGATTTCATCCAAACTAAACTTTCTTATAATTTTCCCAACCTTTGTAAGACGCGGGTCATCCTCTACTCTGAATAAGCCTCCGGAAGTCAGGTTAATTTTATATAATTCATCTTGTAGAGCTTCGGCATTCTTTATCATACTACGGAATTTGTAAAATAAAAATTCATTCTTTCCTTTTACCAATGCCCGTTTTTGGCTAAAAAAAATCGGAAATCCATCTCTGAGAACAATGGCAAGCGATATCAATATAAATAATGGGGATAATATAATTAGCGCCGACATACTTCCGATTATATCAAAGCCCCTCTTAAAAAAGTTTTTAATAAACAATATTTTTGTACGGGCCGGCGAATATAAAGGTATTCCTGCCATATCCAGGATGTATGCAAACCTTAGCAGGTTTTCTGATTCCGGCGAAACGATTTTGAACTTTATCCTGTTCTTTTCACATTTATGGAGTATCTTTACAAAACCTTTCTTTCCGTTCACCATTGTAGGTGTTAGAATAGTATCGATTTCTTCATTTTTCGCTGTTTTCTCAAGCTGTGATACGATATAATTGGGTGTCAACTTTCCAAATTCATTCTGCTCGTGCAATTCTTTCGCAGCATAATCATTAAAAATAAATCCTTTTACTTTATAACCTAACTCCGGATAAAGAATTATTTTATCGAATACTTGTTTACCGTCGGGTCCTTCGGCGTATATCAATACATTGCGTACACCCCAGCCTCTTTTTTGGAATTTTAAATGCAGCCGGTATAGAATGCTTCTTCCGACAATAAACATAATGGGCAGCAACACTATGAAGAATAATACGAACCTTCTTGGAAATTCCGCCTGCTGCAGTAAATAGAAAGATGCAAAAATCATTAACATAGAATACAAATATGCTTTGCCGGCGATTTTATACTGCTGAGTTCTATTACTATGGAATGATGTGCGGTACAAGCCAAATATTAACCCAAAAAATATTAGTATGACCCAATAGTTGAAAGTAAAAAATATAAACTTTGTAATGGTGATGGTTGGAAGGTCTGGTATCAGGTCGCGGATCAGATATGCTGCCTTACTGCTTATTATTATAGCAGTTGTATCAACCGCGAGAGAGAAAAGAATAAAAATAGAACGCCAGTTACGCTTTATGAAATTCTTGAATATGTAATAGCTAGATTTCATTTAGGTACGATTTTACTTTCTTTTCGATAACAGCGAAAACCACACTTGGGTCTATTTGAAAACCACTCATAAATTTTATCGGCAGCATCTCTAAATCTTCGTAGAATAACAAACATTTAATATATATAGCTTCATTTAAATCTTTGTGTTTTTTCTTTGCGGTTTTAATTAACTCAGACAAATCGTATGTTTTTAATATGTAATACAAATCGACATAATCTTTATATGATGCGCGACTCAATGCCAGTATCTTCATGATTCCAATTTCAAGAATATCAGCAATATTGAGATATTCTGTTTTGATTAAAGGAAAATAATTTTCGTAGTTAAGCTTGAAGAAGGATAATTTTATTTCATCATTTAACAAACATGTATATGTATTTTCTTCATTTTGAATTACCGATATTGTGTGTGTTGGAAATAATTTATGCAACTCTGAATCTAACCGGT